>JAIRYN010000021.1 GCA_031267575.1 Synergistaceae bacterium
TTGGCGGAACGGATAACATCTACGGTCAGTTTGTTTGCGGATTCGCAAAGTATCGAGATATATGCTTGTAACGTGAACTGTCATATTTTACGCAACTATGAGAACTTTGCTGAAAGCCGCAATTGCAAACAATATTTTCCTAATAATATTCCGTTTGCAAAAGGGAATAGCCGTTTTGTCGATTGCGGCGCATATACTGGAGATACGCTGACGGAACTGGTGAACAACGTGGGTTTGGTTGACACATATATAGGTTTTGAGCCTGACAGAGATACTTTTTCAAAACTCGCAAAAACCGCTTCGGGCTTGCGGCAAAAATTAGGACAAGCGTTCCTCTATCCGTGTGCTGTAGGCAGAGTGAATGAGTCATTGACAATAAGCGGTACAGTCGGAATGTTTGCTCTGTCCGAGACCGGAGGACAATCTATACAAGTTGTAAGATTGGATGACGCGCTTGCGGCGTTTGCTCCGACTATGCTCAAGATGGACATAGAGGGCGCGGAAATTGACACGATACACGGTGCGAGCGAACTGATTCGCGCTCACCACCCTGACCTCGCAATCTGTGTATACCATAAGATAAGCGATTACTGGGAGATACCGGTAATGCTTCATGAGTTGAATCCAAATTACGAATTCTACCTGCGTTCGCACAGTTCCTGTACATTGGAAACCGTGTTGTACGCTACAGAGAGGAGCCGATCAATATAGCTATGGAAGCGCTAAATATAGCTATGGCAATTCCTCAGCGCGTATCTTTGGCGGAACGATTACCGCTTTCTGTGCCGTTTTCGTTGCACGTGTTTCCATCGTATCATTGTAATTTCAAATGTGCATATTGCGTACATAGTTTAAGCTCGGCGGAGCTAAACGACATGCAGTTCAGAAAACAAACGATGCCTCTTGAGGTATTCAAAAAAACAGTTGACGATTTACGTGAGTTTGCAACTCCGCTGAAAGCGATGATATTCGCTGGACATGGAGAACCTCTTACGCATAGTGCCATTGCCGAAATGGTAGCTTATGCAAAAATGGTAGCTTATGCAAAGCGGAATAGCCCCGCGGAACGCATTGAAATTGTGACGAATGGAACGCTATTGAATCAGACTTTGTCGGACGCTCTGATAAACGCGGGTTTAGATAGGCTTCGAGTATCGTTGCAGGGTGTAAATGCTGATGATTACGAACGAATCTGCGGAGTTCGGATTGATTTCGAGCGATTTGTGGAGAATTTGTCGTATTTTCATCACAACAAGAAAAATACAAATGTGTTTATCAAGATTATTGACATTGCTCTGAGCAGTCCAATAGAAGAAAGTCCAATAAAAGAAACGGTATTTCACGCCCTGTTTGACTCAATTTGCGATACGTCCGCGATAGAACATCTTATTCCGTTCATTGAGAAAATCGACCATAGCGCATTAGGCGGAGATTTGACGCAAACTAAACACGGCGATGGAGTTGTCCGTAGAGTTGACATTTGTGCTATGCCGTTTTATATGCTTGTGTTGCTGCCGAACGGAGATGTAACCGGGTGTTGCTCTATTCAACCGCCGACGATATTCGGAAATGTAATGAAAAACAGCCTCTTGGAAATATGGCGTGGAGATAAACGTCAAGCGTTTTTAGTTGAACAGCTGCAAAGCAGAAACCTAAACGCCGTCTGCAAAAAGTGTAGCGTGCCGGATTACGGAATGCAAGTCGGCGACTATTTAGACGATGACCGGGACCGTTTGCGGGAATTGTTTATGATTAATATAGTAAAAGGCCTAAAGTTAAAATAGCTAAAAACTAGTTTTTAAGTGAATTAAAGTAAAAGGCCTAAAGTTAGAATTTTATGTTTACTAATTCTTAACTTAAACTGCTATATGAAAGGTAGAAACTAATGGCTCACATCAAACAAATTTCAGGTGTTGACGACCGAGTGGAACTAGCGGAAGTATTACCGCTGAAATCGCCGTTTACATTGAACGTGTTTCCGACAAACGCTTGCAACTTCAAGTGTGTGTATTGTGCGCACAGTTTGGATGACGCAACGATACTCAAAGAACATGGACTTGACAAAAGTTTTATGAGTATGGACACAATGCGGAAAATCGTGGAACAAAGCAAAGTTTTTGAGCCGTATAAGCTGCTGTCGTTTAATGGTCACGGTGAACCTTTACTCAACCGCGATTTGCCGGATATGATTGCACTTGCCAACAAAGCCAATATTGCCCGGAGAATTGAGATTATCTCCAACGCGAGCTTACTCAAGCGCGAGTACGCCGACAGACTGATTGAATCGGGACTGACCAATTTACGCGTGTCCTTGCAGGGACTTAACGCCGAATCATACAAGAAAACAAGCGGCGTTGATGTTGATTTTGATAAGTTTCTTGCGCAGCTCGAGTATTTCCATAAAAACAAACGACCGGAAATGGGTTTATTCGTGAAGATTATGGATGTGTCGCTGTCTGATGGTGATAAACAGCGTTTTTATGAGATGTTCGATGGGATTTCCGATAGAATGTATATAGAATATGTTCAGCCTGTCTATCATACGGTTGAACTATCGAGTGATCAGTCGAATTCAGACGTACAACGCAAGTATGACCGATACGGGAACGCGCATACTGCCAGAGTTGTCTGTCCTCTCGCGTTTTTTACGCTCAATGTATGGCCGAATGGTGATTATGACCTATGTGATGCTCCTTACAAACCGTGCGCATTAGGAAATATCAGTCAACTAACTATGCGTGAGATGTGGGACGGAGAAACCCTCCGCAATTTCCGCTACAGACTACTTTGCGGTGAAAGATATACTTTGGAGGGTTGCAAAAATTGTGTCGCACCCGACGATTGCTCTCAACCCTTAGATGTATTGGATAACTATGTAGAACAATTAAAACCGTTTTACGCTTAGATTTGAAGAATTAGATTTGAAGAAATGGAGAAACTTGCTATCTGCTTGACTAAAGAAAGTATAGACCAATTGACTAAAGAAAGTATAGACCAAGCCTTATATCTGATGCTTTTTGGGAATAGCAATTCGTAGACTTATTGACAAATGGGACCATCATCTACTAAAAAAGCCCAGAAGGCGGGGTCCGTACCTGTCTCCTGCCTTCTGTCTCCTGTCTCCTGTCTTCTGTTCTCCTGAGCTCAAATGTTTATGTTTCTTCGTTATTTCTGTCAGTCGTGAAGATTTCTCCTAAGTCATTTTAGAAATATTTATTTCAGGACAACCGTCTCTTATATATTGCGCTCTGTCCGCTATTAGTCCGCGTTCGCACGCGACATTCCGCAAAATAAAAATCATGCCGGTTATTCATGCCGGTTATTCATGCCGGAATAAGATGCGCGATCAGGACGTTCTTTAAAACGTCAGTTTGCCAAATTTCTCGACCTGCGCTTTAATGGCCACCTCGGTAGGAAGACGTTCCATGCTGCTGGCGCCATAGAATCCATTGATGTTTTTGCATTTCTTCAAGATGTACTGAGCGTCTTTTGGCGTGGCAATGGGGCCTCCGTGACAGAGAAGGATGACGTCCTGCCTCACGCTATGCGCCGCGTCGGTGATCTCATCGATCAGCTTCACGCAATTATCCAGGCTCTTGGCAGTCTGAGCGCCGATGCTGCCGGAGGTAGTCAAACCCATGTGAGCCACCAAGATATCCGCGCCGGCTTTTGTCATAGCCTTGGCGTCCTCAGCGTTGAACACGTAGGGGGTGGTCAGGAGGTTCATCTTGCTGGCACGTTCAATAGCCTCGACTTCCAGCCCGTATCCCATGCCGGTTTCTTCCAGGTTGGCCCTGAAAACCCCGTCGATCAGTCCTACTGTGGGGAAGTTTTGCACCCCCGCAAAACCCTCCTCTATAAGACGCCGTAGGAAGGATTCCCAGTTCACGAAAGGATCTGTGCCGTTGATTCCCGCTAGAACCGGAACCTTTTTCACCACCGGGATAACCTCTCGTGCCAATTCCAGCACGATATCGTTGGCGTTGCCGTATGCCATCAGGCCCGCCAGCGAACCGCGGCCGGCCATGCGGTACCGCCCCGAGTTGTAGATGACGATCAGATCGATGCCGCCCACCTCTTCCCATTTGGCCGAGATGCCCGTCCCCGCGCCGCCCCCGACGATGGGTTTTTTCGCCGCTATCTTCGCGTGTAGATTGCTCAGAATGCTCTCACGTGTCGGTGTTGTCATAGTGTCCTCCTATAATTTTTCAATTTTCCTATAATTTTTCAATTTTCCTGTAATTTTTCAATTTTCCTGAACTGTTCGGCGAGGGCCTCGGCAAAGGCGTCGTCGTTGATGTGGTGTGGCACGCGGATGACCTTCCTCCGATCAGTCAGCTTGACCGTCGCCTCGATAGCCTCAAAAAGAGCTTCATCCGCCTCCAGGTCGTAGAAGGGCTGCCCCGGAGCGTCGATAGCGGAAACCCCGCCTTCGGGAAGAAGAAAACGGACCTCACCCTCGCACTGATTGAGTTTTTCGCCGATCCAGCGCGCCATAGCGGCGTTTTCTTCCTTCGTCGTGCGCATGAGCGTCACATTGGCATTGTGCGCGTAGAGGTTGCGTCCTTTATATTTTTCTGGTACGGTGTTCATAGCTCCAAAGTTGACCATATCCAACGCCCCGACGCTACCCACATAGGGAAGTTTTGTGCGGATGACGGCCCCCAGACGATCAGGGCCAGCGCTCATCACCCCACCCATGTGCAAGTCGCAGATTTCGGTCAAAGTGACGTCGATGACGCGCTTTAACATCCCGGAGTCGATGAGCTTCTCGAAACACTGGCCACCGATTCCCGTAGCGTGGAAAATCAACGGCTCGTATTCGTTCTCGAAAATGTTCCGCAAATTTGTCACACAAGGCGTCGTGACGCCGAACATCGTCATGCCCAACAGCGGCTTCGTGTCCGCGATATCGGGAATGGCGTTTTTTACCATGCCGGCCATGGCGTGAGCCGCGTTACCCAACACCGCCCGGGAAACGGGATTCAACCCCGCCACATCCGCCACGGAGGCCATCATACAGATGTCGGTGGCTCCCACATAGGGAGTAGTGTCTCCGGAGGCGACAGTCGAGACCATTAGCTTGGGTGTACCCACCGGCAGACTTCTCATACCGCGGGTGACCAGTGCCGTGTTTCCCGAACCACCCATTCCCAGCACGCCGCCGATGTCGTCACGTCCCAGCAGAAATGCCTCCAAAGCCTCGCTCATGGCCGTCACCGCGCTGCCCCGATCGAGCCCCGCGCTGAGAAAATTAGGGATCTTAGGGTGATGCCTAGCAACATCGGCATTGGAGACGTCGACACAGTTTTTATGCTCGAAAATGCCTACGTCGATCAGCACGCATTCGACGCCCGCGCGCTCCAGAAGCTCTTTGGCGTAGGACAGCTCCGTATACTTGGTGTCGCATGTTCCAATAATGTAGGCTTTTTTCATCTTTTATTTCCCCCGTCGCGTTTTCACTCCGCCGACTGGGGCGGCAGCACGGTACAACCTGGATCAGCCCGCATGGCGATCTCGGGGCCTGAGAATTGGTAGACCGCCATCAGAACCATATTTTCTTTGCCTGTATTCAAAGTGGAATGGAATTGACCGGGCTCAAGGTAGATCAGATCCCCCACGGTCACGGTTTTTTTCTCCTCGCTAGAATCACTAAAGACCACCTGCTCACCCTGTCCTTGCGTGACGTAAAGCACCTCCGAGCAACCCGGATGATTGTGCTTCGCGTGTCCCTTGCCTGGTTCAAGGGTCACAATTCCCGTAACCATTTCCTTCGCCCCGGTCACATTGGGTTCAGAAAGCCACTGTAGTTTGCCCCAATCAAAAACCTGCGTTTCTACGTTCTCCGCTCTTACGAATGTACGAAAACCACTCATCAGTAACCCTCCTTAATGTTCATCATGAACCTCAGGATACGAAACAAAATCATGTCATCGTCATAAATCCCAAGAACTATCAAGAACTATCAAGAATTATCAAGAACTATCGAGAAGTGCGCCTTGCTTTGTGGAAATCGCTTTGTGGAAATCCGTGAAATTTCCGCTTCTTCCTCAATATCGGCTCCTCTGTCGGGTTGCTCGGAGCCTTCTTGTCCACCTTCTTGTCCACCTCCTTTCTGATTTTCTTTCTGATTTTCTTTCTCTCTTTCTCTCTTTTGCTTTCTCTTGCTTTCTTTTTATTCTTCTCTCGATATATAGATATTATATAGATATTATTTTGAAGGTTGATATTATTCTAGCATCGATACCCACAACTGTTATATACTAAACTTGCAATATGTCAAAGATGTGCTTATAATGCGTAAATTAATTTTTTTATCGAATCCTACTATAAAGAAAAAATTTAAGTCATTTTGATTCAGTCATTTTGATTCGATTGGGCAAAAAAATGAGCAAAAAATGAGCGAAAAATGAAATTTGAAGGGGGGAAAAGATATTGAACCTAAACATGTTTGTCCAACACTTCATCAACGCTCTGGGGCTGGGCTCCCTTTATGGCTTGATCGCCATCGGGTACACCATGGTATATGGGATTTTGCGCTTGATCAACTTTGCGCACGGCGATATTTTCATGTTGGGCGCGTATTTCGTGTTCTTCGCGACGATCCAGTACAAACTTCCCTGGGAACTCGGCGTGATCATCGCTATCGTAGGGGCCACGCTGTGTGGGCTCTTGGTCGACCGCGTCGCCTATCGTCCGCTCAGGAACGCCCCCCGTATCTCGGCCTTGATCAGCGCCATCGGAGTGTCGTTTTTCCTCGAAAACCTGGCCGTCGTGGTTTTCACCGGAATGCCCCGCGCCGTGGTTCAGCCGCCCTGGTTGATGAAACCCATCCTCGTGGGCGGTGTGCGATTTATTCCTCTAGGGCTCATGGTTCCGAGCATTTCCTTTGTCCTTGTGGGTGGGCTTCTGTGGGTCGTCTATCGAACTAAGCCGGGGCTGGCGATGCGCTCCATCTCTTATGACATCGAGACCACTCGTCTGATGGGTGTCTCCGTGGACCGAATCATCGCCCTCACCTTCGCGCTGGGGTCTGGGTTAGCCGCCTTGGCCGGCATCATGTGGGCGTTACGCTACCCCCGAGTCGAGCCCTTCATGGGAATCTTTCCTGGCTTCAAAGCCTTTATCGCGGCGGTTTTCGGCGGAATCGGCTCCATTCCCGGCGCGATGGTTGGAGGGCTGGCTCTAGGTTTCGTCGAAATCATGTCTATTGCCTTCTTTCCGCACCTATCGGGCTATAAGGACGCCTTCGCCTTTGTGCTTCTGATCGTTATCTTGCTTATCAAGCCCACGGGGCTGATGGGCGAGAAAATGGAGGAAAAAATATGAGCAGCGCGCGAACGACAGGAGCATCAACAACGCGTACTCGCAACGGACTGTTGAACCTGTTGTCGTTGGCGGCGCTCCTTTACTTTCTCTGGTGGGCGCCGACAAACCTCGACGGCTATAAGCTACGCGTCATCAACCTCATTGCCATCAACGGCATTTTGGGGCTTTCGCTCAACTTGATCTATGGCATAGCCGGCATGTTCTCCCTGGGGCACGCGGGATTCATGGCGATAGGTGCCTACGTCTCCGCGCTCCTGATCCTAACCCCCGCGCAAAAAGTGACCCAGTGGATCCTGGAACCCATCGCGCCATGGCTTTTGAACTTTCAAGTCCCGTTCATCATCTCCCTGATTCTGGCCGGGTTGGCGGCGGCTTTTGTGGGATGGCTCATCGCCCTACCAGTGCTGCGCTTGGGCGGCGACTACTTGGGTATCGCGACGCTGGGGTTCGCGGAAATCATCCGCATTTTGATCGTCAACCTGACGCCCATCACTAACGGATCTCTGGGCTTAAAGGGGATTCCCGCTCACACCGATTTATGGATGAGCTACGGTTGTTTCCTCGTGATTCTCGTCTTCGTGACGCGCCTGATGAACAGCAACTTCGGCAATGTTCTCCGGGCGGTTCGCGACGATGAGGTTGCGGCCCGGACGATGGGAGTCGACACCTTCCGGGTCCGCACTCTGGCCTTCACCCTCGGCTGCTTCGGCGGCGGGCTGGGCGGGGCACTGATGGGGAACCTCATCACGACCATCGACCCCAAAATGTTCATGATCACCCAAACCTACAATCTCCTGATGATCGTGGTTGTCGGGGGGTTAGGTTCCATCACGGGCAGCGTCATTGGTTCGATCCTAGTCACGACGATGCTGGAGTGGCTCCGGTTCGTCGAGAACCCCATCACGCTCGGTTCTCTTCGTATTCCTGGTATTCCGGGCATGAGAATGGTCATTTTTTCTGTGCTGCTAATCGCGGTTATCATCTTCCGTCGTGAGGGGATCATGGGAACGCGGGAGTTCTCGTGGAACTGGTTTTTTCCGCCGCTTAAGCAACCTGAGGGCAAGACGCCCGATGACATAGATGACATATTGGAGGAGAGGAGGCGGGGCCGATGACTTCTGAGCAGTACGTCAAAAACACCATCCTCGAAATAGAGAACGTTACGATCCGCTTTGGCGGGCTCGTCGCGGTCAGTGGCCTGTCGATGAAAATCCCAGAAGGCGTCATCACGGGCCTCATCGGGCCCAATGGAGCGGGCAAAACGACGGTATTCAACGTCATCACCGGCTTTTACAGGCCTACGGAAGGAAGTGTTGCTTTCATGGGACGCCCCTTGACCGGCCTGCCACCGCACAAAGTCTGTGAAGCTGGAGTAGCGCGCACGTTTCAGAACATTCGTCTGTTCCACAACGAGACGGTGTTGGAAAACGTTATGGTCGGTGCTCACGTGCGCCAAAAAGGGAAATGGTGGCAGACCCTGGTTCCCTTCGTCTTCCCGAACGCTGAACGGGAGGAAAGAGAGCTCCGCACGTCGTCGATGAAGCTTCTTTCGCGTCTCGGACTGGCTGCGCAGGCCGACACGGTTTCATCGTCCCTGCCCTATGGTGCTCAGAGGCGCCTTGAAATAGCGCGCGCTCTCGCCACGCGGCCGAAGTTCCTCCTGCTAGACGAGCCCGCGGCCGGGATGAATCCGCAGGAGTCGGCGGAGCTTCTGAACTTCATCCGCGGGCTGAGAGACGACTTCGACCTGACCATCCTGCTGATTGAGCACGACATGAAGGTCGTCATGGGGGTTTGTGAGCACATCTGGGTATTAGACCGTGGAATGCTGATCGCCGAAGGCTCACCTGGCGATATCCGATCAAATCCTCAGGTCATCGAGGCTTATCTGGGCAAAGACGCCCCGAGTGTTTGAGGGAGGAAGCCGGAACATGCTGGACATCCAGAACCTGAACATCTGGTACGGGGGTATTCACGCGGTGAAGGGCATCGACGTCTCCATCCAGCGGGGGGAGATCGTCACATTGATCGGCGCTAACGGCGCGGGCAAAAGCAGCACGATCCGCGCGATAGCCGGACTTGTGCGGGGATTCAAGGGATTTATCGGCTATACTCCTCATTCGGAGACTCAGCCCATTCGCCTAAACGGGCGTCAGCCGGAGGAGATGGTTCGGATGGGCATCGCACTGAGCCCGGAAGGCCGCCGAATCCTGCCTCAACTCACTGTGGAAGAGAATTTGCGGTTGGGAGCCTACACCCGCAACGACAAAGTAGAGATTGCCCACGATATGAACTACGTCTACGACCTGTTCCCGCGCTTGAAAGAACGTCGCTCGCAGAAGGGCGGGACGCTGTCGGGGGGGGAACAGCAAATGCTCGCGGTGGGGCGCGCCCTGATGAGTCGCCCCGACCTCTTGATGTTGGATGAACCCTCGCTGGGACTAGCTCCCATGCTGGTTGGAGAGGTTTTCGACGTCATACGGGAAATCAACCGTCAGGGGAAAACGATTCTGCTCGTGGAACAAAACGCCTTCGCGGCGCTCTCGATCGCTCACAAAGCCTACGTCCTGGAGGTCGGGTCGATTGCCCTGCAGGGGACGGGGAAAGAACTGCTCCACAACCCTCAGGTACGGGAAGCCTACCTTGGCGGATGACCAGCGGATGACCAATTGAATGAAAGCAAAACGTATGATTGGACGTGCTTAATCCTTATTCCGCTAAAACTTAAAATATGGGACAATTAAAATTTAAAATATGGGACAATTGCTCAAAGGGACAGTTGCTCAAAGGAAAGGAGGTGGACACGGGAGACAGGAGAAATAAGGAACACCGCGGCCAGAAGGATAGTCGGAAGGATATCGGAAGAATAATGGAAATTGGAAGGATAATGGAAATTGGAAAGATAATGGATAATGGATAATGGAAATTTGTAGGTAATGTTGACTCTATTGAGGAGGTATGTGAAGTGAAGAAGTTTCTTTTTGTGTTGTGCGTCGTGCTGCTTACGGCAAATGTAGCGTTCGGAGCAAATGTGATCAAGATCGGCGTCGTCGCTACGGTAACGGGCCAGAACGCTTTCGGTGGCCAGTTGGAGCTGGAGGGAATGCAGCTCGCGAACAAACTCTATTCTGAAGCGTTCGGTAAGAAAATCGAACTCGTCATCGTGGACATGAAGAGTGACAAGGTGGAAGCGGCTACAGCGGCCAGCCGTTTGATCGAAAACGACAAAGTCATCGCGCTTATCGGGCCCTACGGTTCCGGGCCCGCCATGGCCGCCGGAGAGGTGGCGGAGGTCGCCGGCATTCCGATGATGGGCACAGCCACAACCAACCCTCTGGTGACAGAGGGCAAAAAGTACGTTTTCAGGGCCTGCTTCATCGATCCCTTCCAGGGTGAGGCCGCCGCGAACTATGCCTTCAAGAACCTGAGCTTCAGAAAAGCGGCGGTGCTGACCGACGTCGCCAGCGACTACGCCGTGGGCTTGGCCAGTTTCTTCAAGACGAACTTCACCAAACTAGGCGGGGAGATCGTCTCCGACCTGAAGTACCAGTCTGGCGACACGGATTTCACCGCTCAACTCACCGAGATCATCGCCAAGGAACCCGAAATCGTCTTCATCCCCGCTTACTTCGCTGAGGGCGCAATCGTCCTGAAGCAGGCGAGTGAACTAGGTTCCAAGTCGCGCTTCATGGGCGGTGACGCGATGGACAACCCGGAGATTGTGACGCTGGGCGGCGAGGCCGTCGAGGGCTTCCTGCACACCACCTTTGCCTACGATCCCAGTATGCCGGAGATGAACACGGAAGCCCAGGCCTTCACGGAGGCGTGGAAAAAAGAGCACCCCGACAAGGAGTCCAACGCCAACGCGGCCATGGGCTATGACGCTTACGTCCTTCTCTATCAGGGACTTCTGAAAGCAGGAAAAGAGGACCCGCAGGCCATCCGTGACGCTCTGGAGAGCCTTACGGACGTGCCGACCGTTACAGGCCTGACCTCCTTCAGCGCGGAAAAACACGATCCTAGCAAAGACGCCGGAGTCGTCGAGATCAAAGACGGCAAGAAATCCTACATTTACACCATAAAGCCTTAACCGCACGGGGTCCGGTTCTACGACCATTTATGCCTTTTCGACTTGATTTTACGATAAAGCAATGAGAAAGCCAACAGCTTCAGTCGTTGGATGAGAGTTGTTGGATGAGAGATGAGAGTCGTTGGATGAGAGTCGTTGGATAAAATTGGATGAAATTGGATGAGAATCGCAACGCCGCCGACGGCGGCGTTTGTTTTGTATTTAGTTTCTTGTCATATGTCTACTTTCATGTTAAACTTCTTTAATAGCCTATCAACAATAGCCTATCAACAATAGCTTATCAACAATGGCTTATCAACAATAGCCTATCAACGTGAGATACGGGGCGGAACACGAGCGGGATATCAAGCGGGATATCAATTAGAATTCCATGACTTTAGTCGTGGGAGTATGTCAAGTTCAGGGCAATCCTCACTTCGGAAGGTTTTGGGGACGGTCGAAGGGATCAGTGTCTCTGAACTCGCCGAAGGACGCAGGAGTGTTGGGGAACGCCAGAATGGATATGTTGAGGCTAAGGCGGCTTTCCCCGTTTTTAGTATAATCGTGGTGATAGATTACTTCCCATTTCATACAGTCGTTGACCCACTGGAGCGCGTAGCTGGTCTCATCCACCATAGACTCCTTCAAATCGTAACTTCCTCGCGCAAACACGAAAAATTCTCGCCCCACAGGAAAACGTATTTTTTGATGCAGTCTTTCCGTCTTTCGAAAGCCATCCCAAAGCAAAGGAGACTCTCCCCAAACGTACCGCCGTTCGTAGCCGGAGGCCAGCTCCACCTCGCCCAGGTTGTAGCGTAACCCCCACAGCCCTTCCACCATCTTTTGGTTAGGGTAATCTTTTTCGTAAAACCAGATTCCGTAGCGGGAATTAGAGAACAACTGGACCGATTTGCTCAAGGGTATCTCGAAATAGCTGTGTAGCTTTGCTCCGTAGCGCGTGATCACATCGCCCGTAAAAGTGGGGGTTTTGTCCTGATAGTCACCCCAGGATGTCTCCAACCGCAAATAGGAAAACCGCGAAAGCGGGTTGTCGAACCAGGGCGTCGAGAAAGTAAGCTCCGCTTTTCGGTCTAAGCGGCCCTTGTACTTATAAAGCGAACTTTTCCTGTCCTCTATGTACTCGTCCTTCGACCAGCGAAGAGCGGCCTGCCAGCCCTGGTGTTCGTAATTCAGTGACACTCGGGGGTGGTAGATCTTCTCGTTCCACGCGTTGTCCCAAGAGTACTCGATGCCGCCCATGATCGAGAATTCGTTGCCGCCGCCAAAACTCTGCACCACGTTAGCCGTCCATTCAAAATTTACGTCCGTCCAATAGGCCACTCCCAAATTGACGGAACCCGTTTCCCATGCCAGCGCTCCGCTAAGGCCCATGCCCGCTCCCTTATCGTCGTTGTGTTGAATGTAGGGGGCGATGGAGTGTTGCGCGGCTTTACGGTCGATGTTCACGATGTAATCCAGGGGATAAGTGAAAATAAAGGTCTTGCCCAGGTAAAGACGCGGCTTTTTCGCCACTACGTAGTGTCCAGGCATGACGGTGATTTTCTTCGTTTCGATGCGGTAGTGGGGGTGGTCCAGGGCACAAGTCGTGGCAGACACATCTTCCCAGATAGCCATGTAAGACATATCTTGTCTGGCATGGATAAGACCCCGCTCCACCGCTATGGAGTAAGGAAGGACTTGAATCCCCCCTCCAGAGATGTACAGGGTTCCTTCTCCCACGGGAACGTTACTCCTAGCGCCGGTGAGAACGCCTTCCCCCGTGTTTAAGTTGTACTCCAGCCCGTCGCCCATCAGGTTCCCATCTTTGTTCCGCAACGACACCGGTTTGCCTGGTAGGGACGAGGCCCTCAGCTTTTGCGTGACGGCGTCGTAATCAATGCGCTCCGCCCGGACCGTGGCGTCTTGATACGTCAGGATAGCGTTGCCTTGAGCGGTGATTCTGCCTGCGGCATCGTCATAACTGACGCGTTCCGCGTCCAGTATGACGCTTGCGGGCGAGGTAGCGGCAAAAACGGGTGTTCCGGCAAAACACAGAACAAAAAACAGAACAAGCTGCAGGATAAGCCGCAGGATAAACCTCATGATAAGCCTCAGGAGGATACCGTCGCTCCCTCTCCAAACCCTGTTTTTTTCACCTTTATGCTTCAGTCTGTGCTTGTCCACTGGATAACGCCTCCTCTATCCAACAAAACGACTCCTGATACATCAAGACTCGCCACGTTCGCCTTCAAGAGAAACTCGGCGTCGTAAATCGTCAAACCTTTCGGAAATAAAAACTCATCTTCATCCTTCGACCAGAACAGTCGTGGACTTTCTAAGTTTAGCACACGAGGCCCCATTTCCAGAGTTCCAAGAAGCGGGCCTATGTCCAACGAAGCGGCTTCTTCCGAGTAAACACCCTGATTGCTCCGTAAGTACCACTCCCCGCCATCGGCGATCTGGCGGCGCACGTCCAGGGAGCGTACTTCTATCTTGTTTTCGCTCCTCCGAGCCCAGGGAATTTGAACCTGCCAGAGGTCTCCCGATATCTCGCGCTCGAACTCCAAATTTTCCAGCAACAGTCCGGGCATATTTTCGAGCCCTTCCCTTAAAAGATTCACGTCGAGGTGAATATCCCTAAGAGTGTACCGGACCATCAGCCCTATGCAAAATACCGCCACAGCTAGGAAGACAAAAATTTTTTTGATTTTCATAGCGACTACCAGACGATCTTCCAGTTGGATTCTTCGCGGACAACGCCCAAAGTGCGGCTGATCAGAGTGCGGATCAGAAGGATACGTTTGACCGCCACGATCTTAGCCCGCTCGACGCCCGTCCAATCAATCGTATACCCGTCTCGCAGGGCTCCTCTGAAATCCGAGGCTTTTCTCAACTCCGACTCGAAAGTCTCCTTGGAAAAAAGTTTTTGCGAGGATTTCGACAGCATGGAGTACATGGCGTCGGGATCGTGTTTCATCCAAAGTTCCAAAAAAGCCCGTACCGTTTTTTCTCGGGAAGAGTACGCTTTGTCGGCCTCGGTTTCCTGAGTTTTGGCTTCTTCAGAGAGAGGCTCTTGATTCCCTCTCGACCGTAGAGCTTCCACGAAATCCTCCATGCTCTGGGACTCCTCTGGCTCCATCACAATGATCTCCGGTTCCGTCGCCACGTTTTTAGTGGGCTGGGTAGTTTCTGTGGTAGTTTCTGTGGTAATTTCTGTGCTGGGTTCGACAAGGCTGACGGACGCTTCAGGCTGCTTTGGAGTTGCCGGTCTGGGGTTTCGATTCGAGGCGCGTTTCGTAGTGGAGACCGGTTTTGGCGCGAAAGGCGGTTCTTGGGGGGCACGTTGCCCTGAAGCGGGTGGCAACTCCACGATCACTACATCAAGCAAGTCCTCAGGATTTCCACTGTTCTCACTGTTCTCATTGGCAAACAGAACTTCTGAGTTATCCAATGAGTTATCCAATGAGTTATCCGAAAAAGCGAAAATACGCTCGTCGTACACGCCCATTCCTTGAACAGCGAGGGCGAAATCTCCCTCGTTCTGTTTAGGGAAAAAAACTAGCCCCTGAACCAATCCACTGAGAGGTTGGTCCAATGTCCGGTCGTAGCGGATGGGTTTGACGCGCTTTCCCTCGGCCGTAACTAGCGCGATTTTCTCGGAAAGAGGGGAAAAATTGAGTGGGCGGGGTCCAAAAGCGTACACGGTAAAAAGGAAGGGTTCCGCCTCTCCGATGGACAGGCCCGAGATAAACCCCTCTTTGTAGGAGCGCCGTTCTGACTCTGTCATTCCCGTTCGGACCGCCTCCGAGTCCACCCAGGGGTCCACCAGTTCCTCAGGATAGTGCACGACCCAGACAAGACAATCTTGCCCCCAGTGAAAAGACGTCCGGTTTTCGAGAATCCGGATCGTATCCTCGAAGGAGTTGGCGTAGCAGCGGCTGGCGTTCCCAAGCCAGAAAGCGAACAAGGCAAGCGCTCCTGAAAGCGCAGGAAAAAAGCGACGAAACTTCACGGCTCGTCAGTTGATCTTTTGCTCAGCAGGCAGCACGATCGTCTCCGTATCGGTACCGGAAGAAGAAGGCGCGACAGTTCCCGTCGAAGCAGGAGAGGATATGCTCTCCCGAATCGTCGCCCCTGGGTCAATACGAAGGCTTTCCGGAACCGGATAGCCGGATACCTGCACGTCCCCAGAGGTTTCCACGAAGGTGATGCTTCCCTCCGCTATCGTGAGCGCTTCGCCGCGAATGAGTAATCCACCCAGCAACCCCAAGGGTCCTAGGGCGATCGCGCCGACGATACTGGTGGCTCCAGCCCCAATCATGGCGCCTTCGCCTTTGTTCCAGCTCTTTTCCGCGTCTTTCGTGGCCTTCTGAGAGGCGTTGCCGACGGTAACCGGGGGGCGCTGGGGACCCAGTGGCACCAATGCCTTAAAATCGATGCGGATCTCACTGGGTAAACCGCCGTGGCGGGGTTTTTTCACTTCTTGGATGTTGGCGGATATAGGGCTCCCCTTGGGTGCCACTAAAACCTTGTTCACCAGAAGGTCATCCACCAGCGCCAGCGCCACAGAATCCCCTTTTTGGGCTTTGGCGGGGGTCAGTTCTTCGAGAAATTTTATCTTCAAAACGGTGCTCGTCGGTAAAATCACGTCCTGAAAGAGCACGGGGTCGGCTACCAGCGAGGCCAGAATGCGCTCCACGCGCATTGCCAGAGGCTTGCCGTATTGCATTTCCCCGTCCAAGTCCACCTCCATATCTTCAACTCGCTTCAGGGCCGGTTTCCATCCTTGCGCGTTTTGTCCCACGATCCACTCAGCCACGCTGAGCTTGAAGAGCATGGAGGGCTGGTCCGTCGTCCCCACCTCCAGAAAGTTCAAAGTAGCGGCGTGGCGCTCGGAGATGCTACCGGGAAGGTCCCTGCCGAACAGTTCCTTTTCGACGGTGTTCAATCGCTCGATGAGTCCTCCTTTGTTGGCTTCGCCGTAAACGATAGTCTCGACTCGCTTCATCATCAGCATGGACGTGCTTTGCTCTGTGTCGTTCACTACCTGAGCCGCTTGGGCGGGAATCACTAGACCGAAGACCGCGATAGAGGTGAAAAAACCTATCAGCAATATCCCTCGAAAGCCCCTCTCCTTCGTTATTTTGTTCAATGTGCATACCTCCTCGAAACATACGGTTTTCCCTTAAGTTTTCCACTAAGTTTTCTATATAAGTTTTCTATATAAGTTTTCCCTATATAAGTATAAGTTTTCCCTACATAAGTTTTCCAGCAAGTCAGTGATGTCGTCAACTATCCTAATTTTATCAGTTGGGAAGGCTTTGCGACATGCGTTTCGAGGCGCGAAACCACGGTTTCGTCTTGGCCTCAGTGGCCATAGCGCTTTTACTTTGGGCCTTTTACGATCAAGCGATGAGAAAGCCAACGGCTTCAGTCGTTGGATGAATTGGATGAAATTGAATGAGAATCGCAACGCCGCCGTTGGCGGCGTTTGTTTTGTATTTGGTTTCTTGTCATAGGTCTACTTTCATGTTAAACCCCTTTTTATGGCTTATCAACGTGAGATGCGGGGCGAAACACGACCAGCATATCAATGCCAGCATATCATGCCAGGATATCAATGCCAGGATATCATGCCAGGATATCAATGTGGCTGTGGGAGTATGTCAACCTAATTTATTATACGGTTTTCGAGCGCCGCGCCGATGAAAGCCGCAAATAAAGGATGGGGGCGGACTGGACGAGATTTCAGCTCTCCGTGAAACTGTCCTCCCACGAACCAGGGATGTTCAGGAAGCTCCACGATCTCTACCAGATCTCGCTCCGCGCAAATACCCGACATCTTCAGGCCGGCGTCTTCCAGCCTTTGACGGTAGGTGTTGTTGAACTCATAGCGATGACGGTGCCGCTCGCTGACGCGTTCTGTGCCGTAGGCCCGCGCCGCCGCTGTTCCCGGAAGAAGGTCGCAGTCATAAGCCCCCAAACGCATGGTTCCTCCCATCTTATCGATGCCCACTTGCTCTTGCATCAAGTGAATCACAGGATGTACCGTGGCGGGGTCCATCTCCTGGCTATGAGCGCCCGCCAGATGACAGACGTTTCTGGCGTACTCCACCACCATCATCTGCATCCCCAAGCAGATGCCAAAAAGAGGAATTTTCTTTTCCCTGGCGTGGCGAATCGTGGCGATCTTCCCCTCGATGCCTCGTGAGCCGAACCCACCCGGAATAAGAATACCGTCTACGCCTTCCAACATGGCCTCCGTTCCTTGGACTTCCACGTCCGTGGATTCCACAGAGCGCACTTTCACCTTGACGTTATGATAGATCCCCGCGTGATAAAGCGCTTCCACGACGCTCAGATAGGCGTCCTTGTGCTGGACGTACTTGCCCACCAAGGCAATTTCCACACTTTGAGGAGCGTTCATGAAACGATCAACCACCAGTCGCCAGTCGGAAAGGTCAGGTTCTTTTTCACAGGAGACGGAAAGATATTTCAAAACAAGAGAATCCAGCTCCTGACGGTGGAGGCTTAAAGGCACAGCATAAATCGTAGGCTCGTCCAGAACCTCGATCACCGCCTCAGGCGGAACGGTGCAAAAAAGCGCGATCTTATTTTTCATCTCCTCGTTCATGGGGTGGCTGGTCCTGCAAACCAGAATGTTGGGAAGGATTCCTATGCGCCGAAGCTCCTGTACGCTGTGCTGAGTGGGTTTTGTCTTCAGTTCTCTGGCCGCCTCCAGCCATGGAATGAGGGTTACGTGACAATAGAGGACGTTCTCCCGCCCTACGCGGCTCGACATCTGACGGATCGCCTCCAAGAAGGGAAGCCCCTCGATGTCGCCCACTGTCCCCCCAATCTCGACGATGACCACGTCCCGTCTCTCTCCTGCCTTGACCAGGCGCTCCTGAATATCATTGGTGACGTGAGGAATCACCTGCACCGTCCCACCCAGATAAGCGCCGCGCCTCTCTTTTTCGATAACGCCGGAGTAGATCTTGCCCGTCGTCACGGTGTTGTCGTTGGAGAGCGGCTCATCGATAAAACGCTCGTAGTGTCCCAAATCGAGATCTGTTTCCGCGCCATCGTCGGTCACGAAAACCTCGCCGTGCTGAAAGGGATTCATGGTACCCGCGTCCACGTTTAAATAGGGATCGACTTTGATAATGGAAACTTTGAAACCTCTTTTCTTCAATAAAGTTCCGATTGACGCCGCCGTTATGCCTTTTCCCAAAGAAGAAACCACGCCACCCGTTATAAAGACATACTTGGTCATTTCACTTTTCCTCCCTACTCAAATGCTTCAAAACTCAAATACTTCAAAACTCAAATACTTCAAAGTTTCGCGCAAGCAATTACCCCAAAACAAAACTGGACCAGAAAAAAAAAACTGGTCCAGCTTCCACTTCCACGTTTTACTTGTATTTTTTACTTTTATCGCAGGTAGGACAATGGATTCGCCGGGCTGTTGCCGTTACGGATCTCAAAGTGGAGGTGAGGCCCTGTTGCCCTTCCCGTAGATCCCACGCGAGCGATATTCTGCCCCACGGAAACCCTGGCTCCTTGTTTGACCAAAAAAGAATTGCAGTGAGCGTAAAGCGTAGACTGACCGCTGCTATGTTCCACGACCACGACCTTACCGTACCCTCCCATCCAACCAGCGTAGACCACTTTACCTTCTCTAGAGCTATTGATGACTGTCCCTCTCCCCGCCTTGATGTCGATGCCTGTGTGGAAATCTCTGCGCTTTGTAATAGGGTGACGCCGCCAGCCAAAAGGACTATTGATTTTACCCATGACCGGCCATCGGAAACTCCGTGAGACCTTTTGCACAGTTTTGCCTGTGTTCTTAGACGAGGTGGATGTGGATTTTTTCTCGACGACTCGGGTTTCGGCCACCGCCTCGGGACGCGCGCCGGGCAGGAAAATTTCATTATCCACTTTTAAAGCAACGGGATTGATCGTAGGGTTGGCTTTGCGAATTTTGTCCACGGCCACCTGGTAACGTTTGGCGATGTTATCGATGTTATCCCCTTTCTTTAATTTGTAGAAAATACCGTCCTGGTTGGGTATTCGCAAAACAGCGCCCGGACGCAGCACAGAAGAGTTTTTGAAAATGTTGCTGCCCACCAGGGTATCCACTTCCAAGTTTTGGGAGTTCGCGATAGACCACAAGCTATCCCCCGTCGCCACGACATAAGAAACGACCGTCACGGGAAGAACTTGTTCCCGCAAAGCCGCCGCGCGCATCTTGCGAGTCCGGACTTCCTCTAGAGTGCTCTCGATATCCTCAGGTTCGTTAGGAACGAGAATAATCTGTTGGGCAGCCAGACGATTGGCGTCCTTCAAGCCGTTGGCGCGAAGAATATCCTGAGCCGTGATCCCGCCATATTGGAAGGCGATGTCGGACAGGGTTTCCCCCTTTTTGACCACGTGTTCGCGCCAACCCGCCCCGATCTCCGCGAGAATGATGTCCTCGTCTGGGAGTTCCATACCCGGCAAGTCGTCGAGAGAATCGTCGGGCAAACGCATCCCATCTTCCATTGTGTTGAGGATGATAGACTCGAAATCCGCCAAATCTTTGGGTAAGGGCCCAAAATCCCCCATTGGTTCGCTGAGAAGCATGGGGAGGGGTAAGGAAGCCATATCGACCACAGCTGCAAAGCTCAAATCCGCGCTTTCGACCTTGGGCAAGGAGGAAAACACGTTCATTTCTCTAAGTTCTTTTTCTCTAAGTTCTTTTTCTCTGAGTTTTTTTTCTCTGAGTTCTTTTTCTCTGAGTTCTTTAAGGGATAACAACTCCCCCCCTTTTGGATCCAAGAACTCATCTTCTTCGCTCTCTTCACCGATGCTCTCTTCACCGATGATCGCCGCGTAAGTTGCGCCTTTTGTGGACGTGGCTTCAGCCATTCGTTTCATGTCGACATTGTCGCTCAGATCGACCACAATAAAACCACTTGCGGATAAACTTTCCTCGTTCTCCCGATCTCTCAGGTTTCCCCAAGCGATCCCCGAAAAACGGCTGCCGGCAGATACCATCAAAAACACGGACAACCCCAACATGAAAAAGATCACAAGCCCGAAGCCCCATTGAAATTCTCTGGAGGAGGAAACCTTCTTCTTTTCCCGTTTGGATGTTCTCAAGTACATCCCTCCCGCGCTGAAAGTCGGGTCGAAAAAATCAACTCCGAAGTCGAAAACCCACGAAAAAACAAAAACTCGCTCAATTCACGCCAATCATCCAGAAAAATCCAGAAAAATCCAGAAAAATAAATTCTCCTTAAAGCTTGGGTTCTTCCCACAAACAATCTTCCGTAAACCAATCTTCCGTACACAATCTTCTGCTTGACACGCCCTGACACGCCCATATCTCAGCGGCGTATCGTTATTGTTTTAGAACCCATTCCCAGTCTACACACGGGCATTATATCACAACGCGAAAAATCAACTTTTCGAAGGGATAATTGAGGGGATAATTGAGGGGATAATTAATGATCGATTAATAACAGTTTTTTCATAATAACAATTTCTCGATCCTTTATACTTCAAGAATACGAGAAGAGTACGAACGATTAAGCTAAAATATAAAAATAACTTTAACTTTTTGTTATTTAAGGAGAGGGCCGTTTTGCGTGGAATCGAGGGAGCGCTGTTCGTCTTGCGCCGCGTTAAGGCAGGTCGGTTGGTGAGTGAGGCGTTGCGTTCGTTGGGGGGGGAAATCGCCGCGCCGGAGTTATCTCTAGCCGCGTCTCTCGCCTATGCCGTGTTGCGGCGGGAATCCTTGTGGAGGGCGCTTTTCGGCGCTTACGTGAAGAAAGAACGATCTGGAAAACCCCAGGGGCTTGACCCGACCGTTTCGGACTGTCTTTTGCTGGGTACGGCGGGGATTTTGGAACTCAAAAATTTTGCAAAAGCCGCGCTGGTCAACGGCTTGCTGGAGATTCTGAAGTCCGAGGGTCGGGCAAAGGCCGTGCCGATGGTGAACGCCATTCTCCGGAACGTAGATAGAGGGGGGCTTACGGCTATGGAAAAACTGTATCGCAGTTCCCAGACAAAAGACCGCGCCTTGTGGGCGGGGGTGCCTGAATGGACGCTTCCGACCTGGAATAGATCTTGGAACAACGAGGAGCTTTTCGAGCTGTTTGAGCTGATGCAAATTCCTCCTCGCGGATCGTTGCGAGTGGCTCCAGGCAAAAGAGGAGAAGTGCTTGACCTCCTGAAGAGTCACGGAATGGAGGGTGTTCCATCCGACCTTTTCCCCGAATCAATCCGCCTTGCCTCCACGGTTCTTCCTACCCTCGTTCCGGGGTTCGATCGGGGGCTCGTCACGATGCAAACGGAGGGCTCCATGTTGGCCGCGTCTCTGGTCACTCAATTTGCCCGACCAAACGGACTCGTTCTGGATATGTGTTCGGGGCGAGGCGTTAAAGCGGGACAAATCGCGCAATTCCTAAATTCTGGGGTCTTGGGCTCCGGGGCGCGACTCGAGTGTTGGGAACTTTCCTCGGAGCGTCACTTGGCCGCTGTTCGAGAGATTGAAAGACTGGGAATACAAGATCGTGTGACGCTGCGCTTGGGGAACGCTCTTTCACTCGTTCCGCCGGAAAAACCCTCCGTCATATTGCTGGATGTCCCCTGTACGGGTAGCGGCACCTGGAACCGTAAGCCTGAATCCAAATGGAAGCTCTCCTGGGCAAAGTTGGATAAGTTCCACGCGTTGCAGTCGAGTTTGTTGCGTAGGGCATTAACTCTGGCGGAGGCTGGTGGTATTATAATCTACGTGACCTGTAGCCTTTTGCGTCAGGAAAACGAAAACATCGTGGCGGAAGCTCTTGCCAACCAAGAGGGGTGTATTGTGTTGGACGTTCCGTGGGAGGGTTCCCATCTGCGCCGAGGACGCCCTTGGGGAACGTATATTTGGCCTAATTTACCGTGGTTGGATGGTTTTTATGCTTCTATCATCATGAAAAGAGCGGGGGCTTGAGGAATATGGACAAGATATTCCGATGGACTTTATTATGTGTGGTCCTGGTGATTTTCACTTCGGGAGCGGTGGCGGTTTACACGGTTTTTTTCAGTAGTCCGGAAGAAAATATCGCGACACCTCCGCTACGCGAAATGTCGATCATTGAAGCCGAAGTGGAGGCCAAGCGGATGGGTTTCGTTGTGCAGGTGGAACAGGTGATCTCATCTTTGCCCGAGGGACGGGTTCTGGCCCAATCCCCCGAGGCGGGAGAGAGAGTGCGTAAGGGCAGAACTCTTTTACTGCGAGTTAGTAAAGGAGGGCCGCGCCGGACGGTGCCCGATGTGCGGAACCAAGCCGTCGCTCGGGCTCAAAAGCTTATTCAAGAGCAGGGCTTTGAGGTGGGGGACGTGATCTACATCAAGGACAACGCCTGGCCGTCGGGCGTGGTCATTGCCCAGAGCCCGGCCGCGCCCGCTAATATTCCCAGCGACACAAAAATTCACCTTTTGGTCAATCAGCCTGGACCAGGGTCAGATGGGAAAGTCGTGATCCCCGACGTGGCGCAGATGCTGGAGCGACAAGCGCGGGAGCTTCTGACGACCAGTGGGTTGAAAATCGCCACCGTAGATCCCGTCTACAGTCCCAACGCCGTCGAGGGCCTCGTCATCAGCACCCGCCCCGCCGCGGGAACATCGGTACGGGTGGGAGACGGCATTCGCCTGAGAATCGCCACCACGAAACGGCCACAAGGTGTGCCGGAACCTCCTTCCTCTTCTTCTTCTTCTTCTTCCTCTTCCTCTTCGTCCCCTCCGCGCTCTTCTCAGGCGAACGAAATCCCTAGTCCGCAGGTAGTAGTAACGGTTCCAGGTCAGGGGAACATTTTTGTGGGTGAGGGATTCGACCCCAACGCCCCGGCGACGCCTATCCAGGTGGTCGACTCCAATGTCTCGGTTTTCGACCAACGCTCGGCTCCGTCATCCACAGTCGCCAGAGCGCCCCTGCCTCCGGTCTCAACTCCTCAGCCAGCGACACAAACGCAATCCGCACAATCCTCACAACCCGCGACTTCTCCAGCTTCGGTCGTCAATTCTAGGACTCAGGCGAAAGTGTCCCAGCCCATCAATTTGCAGCCGGTGGGCGGAAAAATCGCCCGAATCCGCTACCAGGTTCCCCCTCTTTCGCGGCCTTTGCAGCTCAAAATAGAGTTGGTGGATTCGTCGGGAACCAAGATTCTCTGGGATCGTGAAGCCGTAAGCGGTCAGCGTCTGTCGTTAGATACGCCTTACTCCAGAGAGTGCACCGTAAGAATTTACTTGGGAGGCGACTTCGTTTGGCAGGACAAATACATGTAATGGAGCGAAGGCTATTTTTCGCTCCCTCCGTGCTGGGGGCCGATCCCTTGAATGTGGGCAACGCTGTGGATTCTCTGAGAGGAAATTTCGATTGGCTTCACCTGGACGTTATGGACGGGCATTTTGTTCCCAACATTTCCTTCGGTCCTGGGATGGCGCGGGCGTTGCGTAGAAAATATCCCGATGCCTTCCTCGACACTCACTTGATGGTGGATCATCCGGACGCTTTTTTGTCCGCTTTCGCAGAAGCCGGAGTTTCTCAAATCTCGGTCCACGCGGAGGCGGAACCTCAATTACTTCACGACCGCCTAGCCCGTATTCGGAGCGCGGGGCTCGCGGCGGGGGTGGCCATCGCTCCCCCCACTCCTGTGGAGTTGCTGCGTTTCGCGCTTCCCGTGGTTGACGTGGTGATGGTGATGTCGGTGACTCCGGGTTTCGGTGGCCAGAGATTGATTGAAGAAACCCTGGAAAAGACGAGGGACCTGGCTCGTTTGCGCGCTGTGGAAGGATATAATTACCGGATACAGATGGACGGCGGTATTGACCTGGAAAATGTCGCGCAAGTCGCGGACGCGGGTTGCGATATTTTTGTCGTAGGCAGCGCCCTTTTCGGTAACACCGATCCAGGTCATTACCTGAAAGAAATGCGGCAACTCGCGCAAAATCGTTTGTGTTGATTTTGTGTTGATTTTGTGTTGATTTTGTAAAATACATAAAAAGGCATATAAAAAGGAGGCTTTGTTTATGCCCTCTTCCGATAAAGACGAAGCCCTGAGGGAACTGGGGAGCATGGCCAGGGGCCGGCGCGAAGACGTGTCGGTCTCTCTGGAGGAAATTTTCGAGAGAACAAGAGTGCGCGTGGAGTTTCTTCGAGGCATAGAGGAAGGAAACTATCAAGGATTTCCCGATCTCGTGTACACCAAGGGTTTTGTTCGCACGTATCTGGGCGTGATCGGCGCGGAGGATATGAAAGACGAGTTCATGTCATGGCTGAACAAGGAAAACGTGTCCCAAATACGGGAGCTTCCGCCTCGAAATGTCCTGGGTAACGGTACGTTGCCGACGAAAGGCTTCAAACCGGCTTCTCATTTTTGGTTGTTCGTAGTTTTGATCTTGATCTTGATAGGATCGGGGGGATATGTGTGGTATTCTTGGGCAAGCGGACTCATTTCCGACCCTTTCCCCCCAGCGATTGATGCGCGGAGAATTTCCAGTGAGGTTGTTTCCGACGAAGTGAAATCCGACGACGTCTCCGTGTCTCTGCTGAGTAACGCTGCAGGCTCCGCGAATTATCCCATGGAGATCCTGCCGCCGGCATCCCGAAGTATTGCCCCGAACCCTGAGCCCATGAAACCTCACCTCCTTATTAGGGCCAGAATGGACGTCTGGATGAAGGTGACGATTGCTGGAAAAGTGCTCTATAGCAACACTTTAAAGGCCGGATCTCAGGTATCCTGGGATTTGCCGTCGAGGGCCCAGGTGACTTACGGGCGTCCTCACGGAGCGGAAGTTGTGCTGAATGGCAAAGAACTGGGAATTCCCAATCCGAGAGCGTCGAAAACGGAGACCTATTTTTACGAGCCAGATGGAACTTATCGCCAGGCACAATGAGGTCTACAATGAGGTCTACGGTGAGGTCTACGGTGAACGTATTTTTCATGAGCATGGGTTGCGCCAAAAACAGTGTGGATAGTGAGCGTCTGGCGGGTCTGCTTTCCGCCGCGGGAAATAAGATCGTCAGCAACGCGAGTGAGGCGCAGGTGGGCCTGATCAATACGTGCGCTTTTATTCAGGAGGCCGTCAAAGAGAACATCGACGCGATTTTAGATTTGGAAGATCTGAAGAAACAGGGCAAGCTCGAAAAAATCATCGTGGCGGGCTGCATCGTTAATCGTTACGAGGCCGAGCTGCGCAAAGAATTGCCCTTGGTTGACTTTTGGGCGGGGACCGAGGACTGGGATAAAATTGTGGATTTTCTGGGGCGTGAAAAAGGGTCTTCCAACTGCCTCCCTGGACCTTCTCGGGGTCTGTTAGCGGAGACCCGTCCCTGGTCCCGCTATCTGAAGGTCGGTGAAGGGTGTGACACCTATTGCTCCTACTGCACGATCCCTTTGATTCGCGGACGGTTGCGCAGCGTTCCTATCCTCCGCTTGGTGGAGGAGGCGAAGGAGCTTGTCGCGTCAGGAGCAAAAGAGTTGTGCCTGGTGGGACAGGATCTTACGGCCTATGGGAGAGACCTTTACGGAGAGCCTTCCATTCAGAAACTCCTAGAAGCCCTGGAGAATGCCTTACCGTCCGAGATGTGGATACGTCTTCTCTATCTGCATCCTGATCGGATCACCCGCGATTTTTTGGATTTCCTCTCAGACTCCGATAAAGTGCTGCCTTACTTGGATATTCCAATCCAACACATCGACAGTTCGATTCTTGCCGCTATGAATCGTTCGCCCGACGTTGCCCACATTCGAAATGTATTCCAGAGCGCGCGTAGGCGAAATCCTCTTTTCACCTTGAGAACGACGATCATGGTAGGATTTCCCGGCGAAACGGAGGCGCAGTTCGAGCGAGTCCTCGAATTTCTGGAAGAGGCAGAGATCGACAGAGTGGGGGCGTTCATGTACTCCCCGGAGGAGGGGACAAAGGCCGCGCTCATGGCTGGACAGGTTCCAGACGAGGTCAAAGAGGAGCGGTACAGCCGGTTGATGGGGGCACAGTCTCAAATTGCTCAAGAACGTGGTGAACTCTTCGTCGGAAAGACTCTACGTGTCCTGGTCGAGGAGACCGACCAGGGAAACGCTTCGGCTTATGGCCGTTCTTACCGTGACGCTCCGGAGGTGGATGGCGTGGTCTTTCTGGAAAATGGAGGGTCTCTCGTTCCTGGTTCTTGGGTGGACGCGAGTATTCAGGCTGCCATGGGACACGATCTTTTTGCCTTTTTGCCCAACCAATCGCCGGCTCCTTTAGGTCACCCTTTTCTAGGATTGTCATAATGACAACCTCGCGATTTTCCGCCGCTGTGGCGACCGTGGGCGGGGTGGGATATCTGACGAAAATGCCTGGCACAATGGGGTCCGCCGTGGCTTGCGCGCTTTATTTACTTTTTCCCATCCCGTGGTGGGGGATTCTCATAGTCGCGCTTCTGGGAGTTTTTTGCTCCGACGTTTACTCCAAGGCAAATGAGGTGTTGGATCCGGGCGAGGTTGTGATCGATGAGGTAGTGGGCATGTGGATCTCCCTGGCGGGGTTACCTCCAGGGTGCGCGTTGGCGGCGTTCCTGCTCTTTCGCATTGTGGACATCGTCAAACCCGGCCCCGTCGGCAAAGTGGAGAAATTGCCGGGAGGGTGGGGTATTATGGCCGACGATGTGGTGGGGGGAATCCTGACCAACTCGATTTTACGAATCATCCTCCGAATGTTCTAGAACGGAGGAGACGAAGAAAACGTCTTCATTTGGGTCGTTTCCACATCTTCCACACGATAAACATGCTCATTGTTATCGCGATGTAAAATCCGACGCTGCTCCCATAAATGGCGTAAAGCACGCCTTCCTCACTCCAAGGCATCCGTAGGCCCGTCACGACAATGCACACGAACGAGAATAGCAGCGATAGCGCGGTGATAATGTACTTGAGCTCTTTTTGCATGAGCTTCTCCTCAATATCCATAATCAACAAAAATAAACAAAAATAAACAAAAATAAACAAGGCCTCCTAAGGAGGAGGCCTTTGAAGTTTTGTGTTGTTTGAAAAATTAGAGCCTGGAGACGTCGGCTGCCTGTGGTCCTTTTTCGCCGTTCACAATTTCGAACGCTACCTTTTGCCCTTCGGCAAGGGTTTTGAATCCATCACCCTTAATCGCGCTATAATGCACAAAAACATCCTTTCCTTCGTCAGCAGTGATAAACCCATACCCCTTACTTTCGTTGAACCACTTCACGGTGCCCTGAGCCATTCAAAAAAGCCTCCTAAAACTAATCAAAATTACCGACCACAATGGCGGCGTGTATAAAGGATACAATCTCAAGATCAATATGTCAAGGTACCTAATGCAAATTACGTGAAGTTTCCAGATGTTTTTTAGAATTTCCTTGAAAACCTTCCCGAAAAGCCGTGGAATCCTGGAGATTCTTTCACGAGAATCAGCCTGGCGACTTAGATCCTCAAAACTTGGCAAATAACGCGTCGATGTGTTTTAATCATTCATGGAGATTCATGGAAGATGGGAATTCATGGAAGTAAGAATGGGAATGGGAATGGGAATAAGAATGGAAAAGAAAATGGAAGTGAAAAGAAAATGGAAGCGAAAAATGGAAGTAGGATTTTTTCATGGAAGTAGGATTTTTTCATGAGACTCGATTGAATTGGATTGGATTAAATTGGAGTTGGATTGGAGTGGAGTTTTATGCTCGTAAGAGTGAGAGAATTGTGGGAAATTTTTTGGGTTTTTTTCAAAATCGGCATACTGACCTTCGGTGGAGGGTACACGATGCTTCCTCTTTTGCAAAGAGATATCGCGCAACGGCGTCAGTGGGTGACCAACGAGGAGATCATCGACTACTACGCGATAAGCCAAAGCTTGCCTGGTATCATAGCGGCCAACACCTCCATGCTCATCGGCTACAAGAAAGGGAAAATTCCCGGCTTGACCGCCGCGGCGTTGGGCATCGCTTGCCCGTCGCTCCTCATCATCCTGATCATCGCCATGTTCATCGCGAACTTTCTGGACCTGGAGATTGTAGCCCACGCTTTTAACGGCATCCGAGTGGCGGTCACCGTACTGATCGTCAACGCCACCATCAGCATGTGGAAGAGCAGCGTAAAAGACCTGCCTCGTCTTCTCGTTTTCGCGGCGGCGCTGCTCATGTTCGCCTTCGTCAAAATATCCCCTATTTTTCCCGTCGTAGCTGGAGCTGTAGCGGGGATCGCGCTCACAGAAAGGAAAAAAGAGAGATGATTTACGTTACTCTGATCTGCGAATTTCTGAAAGTGGGGCTTTTTTCCATCGGAGGCGGTCTCGCCACCCTGCCTTTTCTTTATCAGCTCGCCGACAAGTACCCTTGGTTCACTCACGCCATGCTCACGGACATGATCGCCATTTCCGAGTCCACTCCCGGTCCCATCGGCCTCAATATGGCCACCTATGCCGGATACTCGGCCGGCGGCGTTTTGGGAGGAGTATTGGCAACCCTATCTCTGCTCACTCCCTCTTTTTTCATCCTTGTGTTTATTGTGAAGATCCTGGACAAGTTCAAAGAGAACCGTTTTGTGACGTCCGCGTTTTACGGCATTAGGCCTGCTGTCACGGCCTTGATCGCCTCGGCTGCGATAGGCATCGCCAAAATCACCTTGGTCGATATCCCCGCCTTTCTCCAGACCGGCGAAGTCACGGATATTTTGCGTTACAAGCAGTCGATCTTATTTTTCGCGATCTTTTATCTAACCAATAAATACAATAAACATCCCGTCTACTACATTGGCGGGGCGGCAATCATCGGTGCTCTTTTCAAGTTTTAGTTTTAGTTTTAGCGGTGAAAGCGTCGCGTCTGATACAATCATGATGTTTGATTTCAACCTTGGGAGGCATAAATGGAATTTTTGACCAACGTATGGCGGAACGTGAGGTCGAGGTTTAGGCGGCCTTCAGGCAAAACGAAAGATTCATCTGAGATATTGCCTGAACAGCCGGAGACCCTGGAGAAACCAGCCCCGGCAATCCCGAAAAAGAAAAAATGGAACAAAAAACCTGCGATCACGATTGCCGCCGGAGTATTGTTACTTGCGTCAGGGGTCGTTTTGTGTTGCTGGGTGTTTTCGCGCTCGTCGACGGCTGAGCGATCAGAGAGTAAACGGGAAGGGATTCCGACTCTTTCAAATTTGGATAAAAATCTTTTCCAGGCTGTGCGGGACGGCGATATGGACTTGGTATATCGATACCTGCGCGAGGGCGCCAACATCAACGCGGTGAACAACGTGGGGAACACACCCATCAAAGTGGCTATCGCGCTGAACAGGGTGGACATCGCGCGAGAGTTGTGCGATGAAGGAGGCGCCAGCTCTTTCACTTCTTTTACTCAGGGGCGAAGTTCTCCTTTGATTTACGCCATCGTGCAAAACAAACCGGAAATTATACGCGAATTACTGAAGTCGATAACAGACGCCAAAAAGATCGTCAATGAAATCGACAGAAACGGACTCACTCCTCTGATGTACGCGGTTGATCGCAATTATGTGGCGGTGGCACGGGAACTGCTGAGGGCGGGAGCCGACGTGGACAAACCCAACAAAGAAGGATATACTCCTTTAATGACAGCCGTGACCGTTGGGAAAGCGGACATGGTTGCTGTGCTTTTGGATGCCGGGGCGGATACGAAAGCCATTTCCCCGGAAGGGGAGACGGCTTTGAGTATAGCTCGGAGAAGAAACAAGCAGGTCATCATCTCTCTCCTCTCTGAAGCACAACAGTCGCGACTTTTGTAAGCTCGATGAGTCCGGACGAAAGGTTTTTTGTTCTTGAGATTGTCCGATGCCGCCGGAACGGCAGACATCGGGCAATGTTTTTTGTTACAATATTCTCCACGTGACACTTTGGGGGCGCGTTTGTTATAGAAAAATTATCTGTGGGGATCAGGATCAATATAAGGGGTGGGTCGAAAGGTGAGCGACAGAACACCGATTCTAAAGCTAGGAAAGCATCAGCCACGCTATCCTTTGATACAGGGAGGTATGGGTGTGGGAATTTCCGGTCCTAGGCTCGCCGGAAACGTCGCGCGACGTGGCGCTGTGGGGACAATTGCAAGTGTGGGGCTCAGCCATAATTCCCCCCACTTCGTTTTGGAAAAAGGAAATTATTTTAGATCTAACGAGATCGTAATAAAAGAGGTGGTGCGTCAGGCTCGGGAAATCGCCGGACCTGATGGGGTATTGGCCGTCAACTGCATGGTGGCCCTGACTGATTATGACACGGAAGTACGAGCCGCGGCCGAGGGGGGGGCGAACGTGATCATCTCTGGAGCGGGGCTTCCCTTGCGTCTGCCCGAGTATACGAAAGACTTTCCCGACGTAGCGCTGATTCCCATCGTCAGCTCCGCTAAAGCAGCCAGCCTGATTGCGCGGCGTTGGGAAAGACAGTACGGCAGGAGCCCCGACGGTTTTGTAGTGGAGGCTCCTTCCACCGCGGGAGGGCATCTGGGCGCTATGACGATGGAGCAGGTATACGATCCCGCGCTCTCCATCGAGGTAACATTGCCGGCCACGGTACGTTTCGTGGCGGAGGAGATGAAGTCCGACATCCCTGTCATCGCGGCGGGCGGCGTGTGGGATCGCAAGGATATGGAACGCATGTTCGAACTAGGCGCCAAAGGGGTGCAAATGGGCACTCGCTTTGCCTGCACGATAGAAGGAGATGCCTCCGACCGTTTTAAGCAGGCTTACATTGAAGCGAAAGAGGAGGACGTCGTCTTGATTCACAGCCCGGCCGGGCTTCCGGGTCGAGCCATCAAAAACCCCTTCGTCTCCCAATATTTACAAGGACAAGTCGAGAGTAACCCTTGTTTCGCCAACTGTTTGACGCACTGCCGCTATCGCAAGACTCGGGAGACCTTTTGCATCGCTTTGGCGCTGGTCGACGCTTTCAACGGCAACTGGGAAAAAGGACTGTTTTTCTGCGGCAGCAACGTGGGCAAGGTCAACAAAGTGGAAACAGTACAGGAGATTATCGAGGAGTTATTCGGAGCAAAGTAATAAAAAAAGTAATAAAAATTGAAAGGAAACAATTAAAAATTGAAAGGAAACAATTGAAATGAAAAAATATTTAGGGGCGGTTGTTGTCGCGGTATTTCTTCTAGCGGTGATGGGGGCCGAAGCTCAGGACGCTTTTCCCGCGTTTTCCACGAAAAGCCTGACTGGAGAGCAGGTCACCAATTCCATTTTCGCCGAAAAAAAACTCACGATGCTCAATTTTTGGGCGACTTGGTGTCCTCCATGCCTTGATGAGATGCCAGATCTAGGCCGACTGGCGCGGACCATGCCCGATGGATCGCAGTTGATCGGCGTTCTGATAGATGTAGAAGATCAGGAGTCCATCGATGAAGCACAGGAAATTTTAAAGGAAACCAAAGCCGACTTTCTTCAGATTTTGCCTGTCGAGGAAATGAATTTCTTTTTGAGAAGCGTTACCGCGATTCCCACAACCATTTTTGTGGACTCTCAGGGTAAGATCGTGGGTAGTCCCCTCATCGGATCCCGCTCCGAAGCGGCATATCGGGCGGCTGTCGAGGCCGCCCTCAAGTCGCTGCAGTAGGTCGCTATAATAGGTCGCTATAGTAGAAAACGATACGTGCCAGAAAAGGTTCGCAAGATCATTCGTGCGGTGTTGTTCGTCGTAGCGGTTATATTTGTCTTCTGGGGCGTTTGCAGAGGCGAGATGAAAACCGTTTTCGTCAAGGCTGTCAATGTCTGTCTGGAGTGCGTCGGAATTGGATGACCGCTTTCGAGCCACGCCCAACGTCGGCTCTTGATTGAGTTTAATTGAGTTTATTGAGTTTTCCGATCCAAATGAAACGTAAAATTATCCAATGGTTGACCCTGATAGGAAGTAACGCTTACTTTACGGGCTTTTTTGAAGGGCACATTTACAAAGGCAAGCTGAAATCCGTTTGCGTCCCGGGGTTGAACTGCTACTCCTGCCCTGGGGCGTTAGGTTCTTGTCCTCTAGGTTCCTTGCAGGCTGTTCTCGGAGCGCGGCGTTATCGGTTCAGTTTTTACGTAACAGGTTTGCTGATGGGGTTCGGCTTGACGTTCGGGCGCTTGATTTGTGGTTTTTTCTGCCCCTTTGGGTTGATTCAAGAATGTCTGTATAAGGTTCCTTTTTTTCGCGGTAAGAAGCACAGTCAGCTCTGGAAAAAGTTGATTTACGTCAAGTACGTTCTTTTGGCCGTTTTTGTCGTCGGAATGCCTCTTTGGGCTAGAGGAGGGCTGGGGATCGGAGCTCCGGCCTTTTGTAAGTACATTTGCCCAGCGGGGACTTTGACGGCGGGGTTTCCGCTTTTGGCCGCGAACCCAGCTTTGCGTGAGACGACGGGATGGCTTTTTCTATTGAAGACGGCGGTTGCCTTGGGGACCGTTCTGGGGTGTATTCTGGTCTATCGTTTTTTTTGCCGGGTCCTCTGTCCCTTGGGCGCGATTTATGGCCTTTTCAATAAAATTTCCCTTTACCAGATCAGGTTGGAGAAAGGAAACTGTGTTCGATGCGGGGTCTGTTCCCGCGTCTGCAAGATGGGCGTCGACCCCTCCCTCACTCCAGACAGCCCAGAGTGCATCCGCTGCGGAGACTGTGTTAAAGTCTGCCGCTTCTCCGCCCTCACCTCCGGTTTCACTTCTTCTCTTAAGAATGAACATGCCGTATCCAACAACGAGAACGCGAGGTCAACAGTATAACCAACTCCCGCATTCATAGGTTAGTCGGTTAGTGTATGCTTGTTGACAAGAACGAGTAAAATACATATAATTATAATGTTTGGTGAGTTGGCTGAGGGGTCGAAAGCACTCGCCTGCTAAGCGAGTATAGGGGCTAGAACCTCTATCGAGAGTTCAAATCTCTCACTCACCGCCATTTTTTAAAAGCGGCAGTAGCTCAGTTGGATAGAGCGAAGGCCTACGGAGCCTTAGGTCGCGGGTTCGAATCCTGCCTGCCGCGCCAAATTTTATAACCAAATAACCTCACTTAACCCCAGAAGCCTAGGCAAGACTAGGATTTTGGGGTTTTTCATGCCTAAACTAACACCTCCTAAAACCTATATTGAAGATCTTCTGTTGAAGATCTTCGCGGCCTCGATGTAACGCTGGGGAATTTCAATACGCTGCGCGGATAGCGTTACCTGGAACTGTTTCTTGGACGCGTTTGAAGGAGGGAAGATTGGTTTCGACGAGGTCTCCAACAAGCTGGAAGAAGGATTGAACGGCCTTATCAGTTATTTTAGGCCAAAAAACAAAAAAAACGCGTTGAACACGTCGAGGAAATACACGAAAAATTTAGAGCGTGAATTTAGAGCGTGTTTGAATGGTTTTTGCGAGGAATTTGAATGGTTTTTGCGAGGAAATGGATATCGACCGCGCTATTGCGCCGGATGTGACCGCTTACAAAAATATCGAAAACCTAAACGTAGGAGAAAACGACTCTGAAAGTGTCGAATACAACGCGCTGCTAAATCGATGGTCTCAAGGTCAGAAAGGCGCGTCCGCGTTGTCGGACGTTCTGAACAAGATAAAAACGAAATAGTTTAACGCTTTTTGGCAAACAAGCACCGCGAGTTGCTCTTTTTTGTCCGCTTTGTCCGCGAAAACCTATCAATAGTTCCAGGACACCATGTACCGACTATGCCAGTCCGCTAACTTGACAAGGAAAGATCCTTGATATAAAATAAAAAAAGTTTGGTTTTGTGGTTTAGCTTAGTGGTTTAGCTTACTAGAAGGAAAGTATAGCTAAGGAAAGTATAGCTGATGTTTTTCAATAAGGTGGAGTGGCCGAGTGGTCAAAGGCAACAGACTGTAAATCTGTCGGCATGAGCCTACGTTGGTTCGAACCCAACCTCCACCACCATAATAAGCCGACTTAGCTCAGTAGGTAGAGCACATCCATGGTAAGGATGGGGTCTCCAGTTCGAGTCTGGAAGTCGGCTCCAGTGATAATAAGGGGTTAGGAGATTTTCCTAAGTCCTTTTAGTTTTTTTTATAACCCCTTTATAACAAATATAACAAAATAAAAAAAGCAGGGAGGGGAACCCCCGCCCTTCCCCCTTTTCGTCAACCGTTTCCCTCCAGTCTTCTTTTCGCGATGGCGCAGTACTCCAACTCTTTCTCGACGGCCAGCCAGCGTCGTCCCAATCTCTCAGCGGCGACCGCTGTGGTTCCACTTCCGACGCAGTGGTCCAAAACCAAGTTATCTTCGTTGGTGTAGGCGCGGATCAACCACTCGAAAAGCGCCAAAGGCTTTTCTGTCGGATGCCCATGATGTTCACTGTTCGAAAAATGTAACACGCTGCGCGGGTGACGGGTGCCTTTGTTGTCACGCTTAACGGTCGCGCGGTTTTGGTATATCTCCGTTTTTTTGCCACTTGCTTGTTT
>JAIRYN010000022.1 GCA_031267575.1 Synergistaceae bacterium
TAAAAGAAGATGAACCCACTGAGCTTTACGTCAACCGAAACATGGCCTCATGGATGAAAAATGGGATGTGGGTGGCGGCGACGGGCCTGGCCGGCTGGTTCGTGGCGAAGGTGACGGGAAGATAAGAGAGAGCATTTTTACTGCTTGGAGCGGAACTACGGCGGTCGCTACCGAGAGATTAGGACGGCGCTGGCTGGCCGTCGAGAAAGAGTTGGAGTACTGCACCATCGCGAAAAAAAGACTGGAGGGAAACGGTTGACGAAAAGGGGGAAGGGCGGGGGCTCCACCCCTGCTTTTTTTATTTTGTTATATTTGTTATAAAGGTGTTATAAGAAAAGAAAAAAGGGTTTACGCTCATCTGCGTAAACCCTTGTTATTTCTTGGTGGGCGATACTGGATTCGAACCAGTGACCTCTTCCGTGTGAAGGAAGCGCTACTACCACTGAGCTAATCGCCCTTTTATTAAAATCCTATTGAATATCTTTAGCATATAATAACATAATATTACGATTTTCTAGTTCAAACTCAAATATCCATCACAATCACAACATCACAACTAATATTCTAACAAAGATTTTACACTATTTCTAAACCAATGTCAACAACTTACCTAACCCCCTAGGGCAACAACATTTACTTTTGGTTGATGAAGAGTCAGAATTAGGTAATGAATATACAAAAATTGAAAGATATAATGCTCCCAAGAAATAGGACCACCCCCTAAGAAAAAACGAGGGAAGGGAAAGTTGGGTAAAATAGCTCTAGAAAGAAGGAGCGATAAGATGAGGAAAAGACATAATGCAGATTTCAAGGCAAAGGTGGCAGGCAATTGATGCACTCCGTGAAGATCGAACACTGGCAGAACTTTCTAGCGAGTACGAAATTCACGTAAGCCAAATAACAACTTGGAAGAAGGAGTTGCAGAATCGAGCAAGTGAAATATTTGGCAAGAGTGTTTCAAAAGAAATAAAGGCAGCTAAAAGTGTGGGAGTAGAGCTTTATTGCCAGATTGGCCAACTCAAAATAGAAGTTGACTAGCTCAAAAAAAATCTACAGAAATGCAAGGAAGATAGGAGGAATTTCATCGAGCCCCAAAATGAGAATATATCTGTTTGTGCCAATGCATGTTATTAGGTGTAACCAGAAGCACATATTATTTTATGGAAGGGAACTCGCGCGATTTATACTAAAACATATTTAGGGCTCAAAAATGTTTCAGGGGGGCTTTGCCCCCCTGAATTTTATAAGTCCCGCTATAAACTCACTTCAGCTTTTAACTTTAGCGACCAATTCCCTGAAATCCGCCTCATCGAGGTCCCGTTTGACCTCCAGAGATTTGGCTTTGGCGAGATCGAGCAGCTCGCGCTCTTTTTCTTCAGGGATAGAGAGTCCCATTTTTCCGAGCCAATATTTCAGGTTGTCTTTGCCGCTTTTTTTGTCGAGATAGAGCACTGGCTCCTTCGCGCCGATCAGGTCATAATGATAGGGTAGCATGATCAGCGGATCTTCCTGCTTGGCGTTGCTCCAGAGGCTGGAGGGAAGCCCCGTGGACCAGCCGAAAAGCCGGTTCCCCACGATAGGCTTGTTGGGGGCGACGGGGAAGTTCGTCAGCTTGGCAACCAGCTCGGACAATTCCAACAGCTTTTCGAGCTTTAGGCCTGTCTTAACCCCGTAAAGGGCTTCAAGAGACACGACCAAGGGCTCCAGAGCAACGCTCCCGGCCCGCTCGCCGATTCCGTTGACCGCCACGTGGGCGACCGAGGCCCCTTCCTTCAGCGCGGCGATCGTGGAGGCCGTGCCAAGGTCGTAGTCGCTGTGGAAATGAGCTTCCACGTTGAAAGAAAAACGTTTCTTCAGCTTGCGAATCCGATCGGCCGCCCCCTCCGGGGAGAAGGTCCCGAAGGTGTCCACGAGGGCCAGAGAGTCGATATGCCCTTCTTTTGCCACCTTGTCCACGAAATCGATGAGGTACTCTAGGCGTGCGCGGGAGCCGTCCGCGGGGAAAAGCGTCACGTAAAGTCCCATATCATGCGCGGCCTTCGTGGCCTCGACGCAGGCCGCAGCAGCCTGTTCCGGAGTCCATCGTTTGCCGAACTTCAGCATTTCCTCGCTACCAATGATCTCGCAAATGACCCCGTCGACACCGAGGGACTTCGCAAGCTCCATATCTTTCGGCATGGCGCGGCAGAAACAGAAAATCTTCGCCTTGAGCCCCATCGACGCGATCTCTTTGATAGCCTGAGCGTCTTCTTCCGATGTGGCCGGGGTTCCAGCCTCAATACGATGGACTCCGACCTCGTCCAGTTTCTTCGCTATCGCGACTTTGTCCTGTAAATTCAGGACGATTCCCGCCTGCTGCTCGCCGTCCCGCAGGGTCGTGTCCAAGATCTCCACCTGCGGGACGAAATGAAACTCTTTCCGAACTTCCTCGTCGTAGTTCGACGGGGAGACCCACCATTTGCCTTTCTCGCTGTTTCCCATATTCAAAGACCTCCGTTTACGATAATCGAATGTGTTTATTGAGCCGACATGATCTTTTGGATCAAACTCTCCCCGTGCTTCGTGGTGTACGCGTCGTACACGGGTTTACAGAGGTCGATAAACGCCTGCTTGTCATCCGGAGAAAGATCGTTGACTGTGACACCTGCCTTTTCCAGCTCTTCCAGAAACTCAGAGTTCTGATTCTCGATGACGTCGCGCTGATAAGGCTTCGTCTCCTCCGCCACTTCGGAGATAATCTTCCGAATGTCCTCCGGCAGGCCTTCCCAATAGCTCTTGCTGATGATGAATGGGGCCGTCGTGTAGATGTGGCCGGTCAGGGACGTGTACTTCTGAACCTCGTAAAGTTTCGAGGTGACGATGACGCCAATGGGGTTTTCCTCCGCGTCCACCGTTCCCTGCTGCAAAGCCGTATAAAGTTCCGAGAAAGCCACCGGCGTCGGGTTCGCGCCCAGTAGGTTGAACGTCTGTACATGCAGAGGATTCTCCATCGTTCGGATCTTCAAACCCTTGAGGTCGGCTGGGGTCTGAATCGGGCCTCTGCTGTTCGTGATGTGTCGGTAACCAAGCTCGCCAGAGAAAAGAATGAGGATGTCATGCGGTTCGAGGTACTTATTGAACTCCTCTGTTAGAAATTCGTCATAAACCTTGTGAGCCGCTTCGCGCGTCTTGAAAATGAAGGGCAGGTCCATGATCGTCATGCGGTCGTCCAGCGTCAAAAGGCTTGATCCGCCGACCACGGCCATCTCTAGTGTTCCGATGCTGATGCCCTCTATGGCCTGGCGGTCGCTGCCGAGCTGGGCATTGGGATAGAGTTCCACCTTAACCCTGCCACCCGTCTTTTCCTCGATGTCTTTCTTGAACTTCTCGTTGAGCGCGATGTAACTTCCGTGGGATTCCGCTCCGATGAACGCCAGTCGGATCGTGTAGTCCTCCGCCAGGGCGGGAACCGCGCTCAATATCACCATCGCCGCTAAAGCCCACAATATCGCCTTTTTTGCCGTCTTCACCGCTTGCATTGCCTTCATTTCTAACACCGCCTTATATGGATTCAGGACAAAAAGCCAATACCTAAAGCACTCTGTTCGGAGCTTCGCCTTCAAGCAGAACAGTCTTCATCGTCCGAGCCGCGAACACCCGAATATCCCTTCCCGCGGCGTCCGAGCGCCACGCGGCGTGTGGCGTCACGATCAGGTTAGGAAGCGAAAAGAGAGGATCGTCGAACGACGGGGGCTCCGTTTCGAGAACGTCCGTCGCGGCCCCCTGTATCCACCCCTCGCTCAAGGCCCGATGCAAAGCCTTGCCATCTACGAGGCCGCCACGTGCCGTATTCACGAGAAAAGCACTTGGCTTCATCAGTCGTAGACGCTCTTCATTAAACATATGGTGAGTTGAATCCATCAGAGGGATATGGATAGATACCACGTCAGCTGTTTTGAGCAGCTCTTCCAGCGTACTAACAACCTTTATACCCAGGCGCTCCGTCGCGTCACGGTTGATAAACGGGTCATAAGCCATGATTTCTTTGAAAAAGGGCTTCGCTTTGGCCGCCACAACCTGAGCCATTCGCCCAAAGCCCGCCGTGGCGAACGTCAGTTCGTCAGCGCGACGGCTCTGAGGGGCTTTCAGCGAATTCCACACCTTGGCGTTGATGTCACTCATGTAGTACGTCATATTGCGGACAAGCATGAGAGCCATCGTCAAAGTATGGGTCGTCACCTCGTCGACGCAGTAGTCTGGAACGTTATACGCTTGAATGCCCTTTTCTTTCAGCGCGTCGAGGTCGAAGTTATCTACGCCCAGGCCCTGCCGCACGGCGACCTTGCATTTCTTCAGGCTTTCCACTACCGGCCTGTCGACCTCGGTGGTTAGGACGATCAGCCCATCCACATCGGGAAGCATCTTGCGAAAGGCTTCCTCATCCTTCCATGCCGGATTGACGATTTCGATGCCGCTTCCCTTAAAAACCTCGTCTTCCAAAGTGTGCTCGGAGTTGTTCAACATGCCATAAATTCCTACGGTGAAGTTTCCCGCCATGCTAACCACTGTCCTTTCTTGTTTTTATTTCTTGTTTTTATTTCTTATTTTTATTCTAATTTTTATTTCAAGATTGCTTTATTTAAAAAATTCCGGCAGGAACATGCTCAGAGCCGGGATGTAAGTCGTGAGCAACAAGGTGATCAACATGGCGATTAAGAACGACCAGATGAATTTCGCTATTTTCGCCACCGTCGTATCGGCCACCGCGGCGGCGACAAAAAGGTTGATGCCGTAAGGCGGCGTGCAGAACCCTATGGCCAGGTTGACGGTCATAATGACCCCGAAGTGGACGGGATCGAAACCCATCTTGGTGACGATGGGCAGGAGGATCGGAGAGAGGATGATGCAGGCAGAGATGTTGTCGACAAAACAGCCCACCATCAGCAAGAAAACGTTGATGATCATCATAATGACGAATGGCGAGTTCGAGACGGACAAAAGATAGTTGCCCACCATATTGGGAACTTGCTTCATCGTTATCAGGGTCGCGAACGAGGTGGAAAACGCCAGAGTGAACACGGTCGCGCCGGTGATAAGCCCGGTATCCTTCAGCGCCTCGTAAAGTTCTTTCAGCCCGATCTCGCGATAGACGGCCATCCCCACGAATAGCGAGTAAACACACCCTACCACCGCGGCCTCCGTCGGTGTGAAAATGCCTCCGTAGATGCCGCCCAGGATAATGACGGGCATGGCGAGCGCCCAGAGAGACTCCAGGAATGTTCCAATTTTCATGGTCCCGGTGGTTTCCCGCCCTTTGTAGCCATACTTTTTGGCCATGAAATAGTTGGCGATCATCAGTGAGATTCCCATGATAATGCCCGGAATGATTCCGGCCATGAACAAGTCCGCGATGGAAACCCCCGTGGTGACGGCGTAGATAACGAAGGGAATGCTGGGAGGAATGATGACGCCGATGGACCCGGCCGCCGCCGTTATCGCCGCGGCGTAGTTGACGTCGTATTTCTTCTCTTTCATGGCGGGAATGATAATGGTTCCAATGGCGGAGACCGTTGCCGGGCCGGAGCCGGAAATCGCAGCGAAGAACATGCACGCCACAGTCGTGACCATGCCGAGTCCTCCCGTGATTTTCCCGACTAGAGCATCAGCCAGGTCCAGAAGTCTTCGGGAAATACCCCCGAAAAACATCAGATTACCGGCTAAAACGAAGAAAGGAAGAGCCAGCAAAGGAAACGAATCCAGTCCCGCCACGGAATTCTGCGCGATGATTCTCACGTTGATGTTCGTCATCAGAGTGACGACGGTCGCGGTGGTGACGCCCAAGGCAATACCTATCGGCAGCCCGATCGCGAGCAAAACGATGAAACAACCCAACAAAACCAAGAGAAACATCAAACAGCCCTCCTTTTGGACGAAAGCAGTTTAGATGCCATCACCTGAACGAGCCGGAAAGACATAAGCGTACAGCCGAAGGGAACAGCGAGGTAGACCCAGCCCATTCGGATTTGCATGGCGGCGGAGATCGTTTTCCTCGAAAAAATGAGATTGGTCAACTCCGCGGAGTTTCGCGCCATGTAGAGAGCGAAAGAAAGCCACAGGATATGCGCTATCCAAAAGAGGATTTCTTGAACCACGCGGGGGCATAGCCCGACCACAATGTCGAGGTTGATGTGCTTCGAGTGTTTCGTGGCGAAACTGGCCGCGATCCATGCCTGCCAGATAAACAAGTATCGCGCGAGTTCTTCGCTCCAGTAAATCGAATTGCCAAATAAATTACGCAACACAACTTGTATGAAAAGCAACGTCACACTAAAAAAAAGCGTCGAAACCAGAAAAACTTCTTCAAACTTGTCGTCAATAAATCGGAGCACTTTCATCATGAAGTCGATCCTCCTTACTGAAATTTGAACTGAAATTTAACCAATGTCACACTCGGATACGGTAATCCGCGATAATGAAGCGCTTTCCGTCCCAGATGACGGGATTGAGGTCCAGTTCCTTGACGCGCGGCAGGTCTAGCAAAAGCCGCTCCAGCTTACTGATGACATCGATCAAGGCCTCCACATCGACGCCCTGCTTCCCCCGATAGCCCTCCAAAAGGGGCCAGCATCTCAGGGATTTCAGCATCTTTTCGGCGCGTCCTCGCCCAAAGGGAACATGGGCCGCGCTCACGTCCTTGTGAATCTCGACGCCTGTTCCGCCCGCCCCGACGAGTAGGACATGCCCCAGCACCGGATCGGAGTTCGCGCCCAAAATCAACTCCAGCCCTGACCCAACCTGTTCCTGAACCAAAACGCCACGCGCCCCCGGAAACTTTCTCATCAGGGCATCAATCGTCTCTCGAAGTTCGCTCTTGTCCCGCAGGTTCAGCACGACACCGCCAACGTCCGACTTGTGAACGATGTCAGGGTGCTCGATCTTCGCGACGACGGGATAGGCAAGCTCCAAATTCTCGCACTCCTCTCCAGAGCGGACGACCCCCGAACGCGCTACGGGTAGGCCATAAGCGGAAAGTAGGCTTTGGCACGCGCTAGAAGAAAGATATCCTGTTCTCGAAACGAGTTCGCGAATTTCCGCCATACGTTCGAGGGCTGGATCTTCCATTACGAACGTGGCCGCCGCGTCGGTGTCGGGTTTGTCCGCTTTCATTAACGCTAGGGCTTCCGCCGTCTGCTCAGGGTAGTCAAAGCAGGGGATGCCCCGCTCCCGCATGACGCGGCGTCCAGCAGCTCCGGCCGTCGGACCGAAGAAGCAGGACACGACAGGCAATGAAACCTCAGCGTTGAGCAGGGAATCGGCCGCGGCGGCCGCCACCGCTCCGGTATCCACTCCCGCGGGGGGGACGACCATCAAGACCAGAGCATCGTAGAGGCCGCTTTCGAGCATTGTTTTAACGGCGTTAGAGTAATGCTCCGGCGGAGCTGTGGCCACCAGATCCAGAGGGTTGGCGGTGGAGGCTTGGGGCATCAGGTTCAGCGCCAGTTCGTTGCGGAGAGCTTGAGGCATCAGGGGCAACTCGAACCCGGCGTCGCTAAGAGCATCAGCGATAAGAGTGCCCGGTCCTCCGGCGTTGCTGACAACCCCCACTCGCTTCCCGGAAAAGCGCGGCATCTTCGAGAGCGTGTCCGCGAGCAAAAACGCCTCTTCCAAAGTTTTCGCGCGTATGGCACCCGCCTTTTCGATCAGTTTTTCCGTGATGGCCGAATCGCCGGCGAGGCTGCCCGTGTGAGAACTAGCGGCCTGAGCTCCCGCCGCGGTTCGCCCCGATTTGACAACGATAACCGGTTTGGCGGCCGAGGCTTTTCCGACCACTCGGAGAAAACGTCCGGGGTCGGGGATCGTCTCCAGGTAGGCGAGGATCACCGAGGTGTTTTCGTCCTCCGCCATGAAAGGAAGCACGTCGTTGATTGTTACGTCGGGCTGATTCCCGGTGGAAACCACCATCGAAAAACCCACGCCCAGTCTCTCCGAAAAATCGATCAGAGCCGAACCTATCGCGCCACTCTGCGTGACGAAGGCGACGCGTCCTTTTTGAGGGGTGACCTGCAACATATTGGCGTTCAACGAGACGGATTCGTCCGTGTTGGAGAACCCCATGCAGTTTGGGCCCAAAAGGCGCATGTTGTAACGGCGAACCGTTTCCATCAAACGCCACTCCGCCTCTATTCCCTCTCCTCCGACTTCACGGAACCCCGCGGAGAGAACGACGACGGCTTTGACGCCCTTTTCCCCGCACTGGCGGACGATGTCGAGAACGGCATCGCTTGGAGCGGCGACGAGCGCCATCTCTGGAGTCTCCGGCAGTTCTGAGACGGAGGCGTAACCTTTTACCCCGTGAACGTCCTCACCCGCCCGGTTGACAACCCAAATTTTCCCCTTGAATTCTTGGTCCAGCACGTTTTTCAAGGCGGCGGCGCCCAAACCTGGACGGGAGGACGCTCCCACGACAACAACGCTTTGCGGGTACAAAAGGCTTTTTGCCGAACATTCGTGAAGAGGACGGTATTCTTCCCAGCTTTCAAATTTCACTCCCTTCGGTACTGGATCACCGTTGTAGTGCAAAAGCCCCTCTTCATTTAAGCTAAAATGCCCCTGAGCTAGTTCCAAAATCGTGCGCGCCCCTGTCAGGCGCCCTTGGTCGTTGACGGGTCCGAGGTAGCGTTTAACTCGCTCTTTTCCCTCCAGGCCGTCGCCCGCGTCGACGGGAACTCCCGGAGAAATCACCAGAATGGGGCCACCGTCGATAACGGGGGTAGCGAGGTAACTGCTGGCCCGAATCTCTTTCTCACCCCCGGAGAGAGTAGCCCCTACCCCGTCGGCTCCAGCGTAGGCTCTGCGCCCATCTTTCATAATCGAAAGATCGGCGGGGTGCACTCCGACCGTCAGAATACTTTTGGTGATAACATCAGTCGTTGCCCAAACGTACCCCGCCAAAAAGATCATGTCGGGACGGTAGGGACTCAATTTTTCGAGGATCAGGCGATCATATTCGGCGCGTACCGCGCGGTCTTTGAGCGGGACTCCTCGCTCGGCGTAAAAGCCCCGGATATCTTCCAATTCACACGGTATCCCCAGTTTATGGGCCGTTTCGACGCATTTCGCGCCGGGAGAATCGGAGAAAATCGCCACGACCTCAAAAGGACTTCCTTCCCATGTTTGTTCGAGTTCTTGTTGCAGTTCCAAGGCTTTCCACAGGGTATTCCCAGAGCCCGAAGCGAGCCCTGCCACCCGTAGCTTTCCGTGGACGGGGTTCCAGATAGGGACGATCAAGTCAACCACTCCTTCCAAAATTTAACGCCGTTTACCACTGGCCAGATGCGATTTTAAACTCATCCATAGGTGGAAACCTGAGGATTAAAGGGGAAATCAGGCCGATTCTCCTTGGATGTTTCGTGACAGATGTTGGTAAGCTCCGACGATGGACGCGAAATGATCCCTGGAAACTCGCGAGATGGCGTCCGCGTCACGGGACTTGAGCTTTTCCAGGATATTCTGGTGCTGAGTGAAGGCATTTTCCGCGATCATCGGAAAAAATGCTCTTTCCTGCTCGAAAAAACGAACGCGTTGAAGGCGGATGAGGCCGTCGAGTTCTCGTAGCCTTTGGACCATTATTTTATTGTCGTGAATAGAAAAGATTGTCATATGAAAGAGGTCGTTTTTCTGGATAATTTGGAAGTAGTCTTGTCCTTCGAGCAACGTTTGCGTTTCTTTGTTGATGGATTCCAGGAGGTCGAAGTCCAGCCTGTCGATGTAGGGTAAAAGGTTGTCCGAAATAAAAAAACGTAAAGCGCACTGGATTTCGAGAAAATCAGTAAACTCCTCCATGGTCAGAGCGCTGACGCTCCATCCGACACGGGGCTTGAAGACGACCAATCCCTCGCTTTCGAGACGTCCTAGCGCCTCGCGAACCGGGGTCTTGCTCGTGTCGAGAGTACGGGCCAACTCGTCCACATTGAGGCGCACGCCAGAAGGATAGGTGCCTTCGAGAATACGCTGACGCATTTCATTGCAAATGAGTTCTCCCACGCTTTGAATTTCCACCGGACCGGCTCCTATTCTATTGGTGTTTTTGTTTTTATCTTACTTTTATCCCTTGATGTTTTCTTTGGTTTCTTTTGGAGAATAAATATTCGAGAAAGATATCAGATATCGTATCTGATTTTTTGATTGACGAAAATAAGTTTACTCTATGGTGTGGAGATTGTCAAATCTACAATATCAAAATCAAACCATAATATCAAAATCAAACCATTTCCTTGGATAACAAGCGCTCCTTGGATAACAACCGCCAGCGGCTGAGGCGAGTTGACCCTGCCGCTGGCGTAATATTCAGACGTAGATTTTCAGAGAAGATCTCGCGGTTTTGGGAAAACTCCCCCCTTTCGACAGATACGCGACAGATACGCTCTCACGGGTTCACTATTTCCGGGTTTTCCTGTATTTCCGGATTTTCCTGCATTTCCTCCGGCATGGTGAGTTCGTCGCTGTTCTCCGGTGCTACTGCGGGAGCCCCCGCAACCGTCGGCGACGGAAGGACGAAGTCATCGCGCCCCGCCACCAGGAGCGGCAAGGAAAGCATCATGTCTTTCGAAAAGCCCGGGGTTATTTCTTTTTCGATGATTTTCTCCACCTCTTCGCCGAAGTCATCCATCACTTCGACCACTTCGACCTTGACCGTGAAACGAGGTCCCGTTGCCGCCGCTACGTCCCGGTCCCGCGGCATCAGTTCGATCAGCGGTCCTCCCGCCACGGACACCCTCACGAAAGTCAGCGCCCGAAAGTTTTGCCCACCGATTTCAACGGTTTTGTTATCGAGAAACACCTTGTGTTCCCGCCCGATATAGAAAAGCCACACGGAAAACAGCAGAATCAGGCACAATGCGATAAATCGCTGTAGCACGCGCATCATTTCGTCCTCTTTCCCGAGGGAGCTGCGCCTCGAAGGGCGCCGCGCGCCTCCATGCGATCACGGTGGCGCTTCCAGGCGTGAAGAACCAAGGCCATAGCGATGATGCCGTAGGATACAAACACTCGAAAGTACTCTCCTATCTGGGCCTGCCCCATCAGGTTTTTACCCGCCATCGGCGCGACGATGAACATCAGGTGGAACAGGATGACGCCCAGGAAAACGTTTCCGATCCTCGCGCGGGAGACGCTGGCCCCGCCGATGAGAAGGGCCGCAATGGAGAACATTCCCGCCTGGTCGTGGCTGTTGTAGGTGTTCAGCGTCCCCATGTTCTGGAGATAAATAACCTGTCCGTAACAGGCCAGCACCGTCGAGATGACGATGGCGATGACACGAGTGCGATCGACGGGGATCCCCGCCGAGTCCGCGACGGTCCTGTCTTGCCCGATCGCCCGCATGTCCTGCCCTAATTTCGTTCGGCGGAACCAGACGATGAAGAGGCAGAAAGCGGCAATGACGAGATAGGTCGCCGCGGGGACGCTCACAACGCCGAGGTGAAAGGTTCCGATGTCGAGGGGCCCAATTTCGAGCGGAATCAGTTTGTCCAGAATCGTGCGCAGCCCCATGAGGCTCACGGCGTTGCGGATGCCGTAACCGCGCGAAAGCACCAGGGCCGGATCCCCGATGGGAATCAGCCAGCCCATGAAGTAGAGCACCACGAGCTGGTAAGCGCCGTTGATAAAAAAGCCTAAGATGTAGGACGTCACCATCTCCTGCCCCTTAGCCCGGTTCAGGACGCTACCGCAGAGAAGTCCCAGCACCACGGCAATGGGTGTGCCGATGATCATCGCCAGGACGAGTCCGGGGATTCCCACAATGGCCCAGTCTGAAACGAAAATCAGACCGATCTGCCCCGCCATCGCACCCAGAACCATCCCGAAGTTCAGACCCATTCCCGCCATGACGGGAATCAGCAACGAGAGGATAAGAAAAGAATTGCGCCCGATACGTATCAGAAGCTCCTGAATCAGATACGTCGGTGAAAAGCCCGACAGGGGAATCGCCGCAGCCGAGATAAGAATGAAGATGATCGGCACGGCGGCGCTGGCAAAAAGTCCCGTCAATCTGTTTTTCCGCGCCATTATCGCTTCACCTGCACTTTCCGCGTCAGAGCGTAGAGAATCATGCCGTTACTGACGATGATGCGTATGACCTCCGACATGTCCGTCTGGAGGACGTTGTTGATGACGGCGGGAGTCATGGTCAGAACACCCTGAAACAGGAACGTCCCCACCAGCACGTTCCATATCGTGGCCTTGTTGACGGAAGCCCCGCCCAAAAGTATCGAGGCCACGGCGGGAAGCGCCATGTAGAAGGGACCCATATACAGTTGGAGAAAGCCGAAACTCTGCGCGTAAACGAGAATGCCTACGGCCCCCAGGATGGTTGATAGAACGACCGAGACGATTCTCATACGGTCCACATTGACGCCCGATGCGTGAGCGAACTCCGGGTTCGAACCCACGGCGGTCATGGCCGTTCCCGTCTTCGTCTTCATGAAGAACCATACGAGGAAACACATCGCCGCCAGAAACAGAAACGTCCCGACTGGGATGGCGAGATGGCCCGTTCTCACGGCCATAAAGTCGCTTAAAATATGCTGCCAGTAGCCGTTAACGCTGATGGTTGTACGCAGTCCGCTGCCGCCGTAGCCCCAGATCATCGTCGGGCTCTTATAGGGTAAAAGGAACCACGCGATACACATGAACGCCACGGAGGAAAAGCCCACGTAAGTGGCGATCATCATCTCGCTGCCCTTGACGCGGTTCAACAATTGGCCGTAACAGTACCCCAGCACGGCGGCGATGGGGGCGGCCAAGCCGATGGCGGTCGCGAAGCCGGCGACTCCACGCACACCCAGCTCAATAGAGAGCGTCGCGCCCAAAAGACCGGCGATGATACCCAACGGAAGCCCGAAGTTCAGACCACATCCAGCCTGAACCATCGGCACCATAGCCAGAACCAGAACCCCGTTCATGCCGAACCGTTCGAGGGTATTCGACAAAGACGTGGAGACCAGAACCCCAACAAAGGGGGCTGCGGTGAAAAGGGACAGGAGAAAAAGACCGATAATGAGTCGAGGCCATCCGACCGCGTCGATGAATTTTTTAACGTTTTTAGCGGGCATCCGAATCCCCCTCCGATTTTTCTCCCGGTTCGCCCATCATCAGAATACCGAACTCCTCGGCAGGACTGGACGCGGGGAGTATCCCCGCTATTCGTCCTTCGTCCACAACCGCCACACGGTCGCAGACGGCCCGAAGCTCCTCCAGTTCGGACGACGTGACGACGATGGTCGTCCCGTATTCTTCATTATGGCGGCGCAGCGTGTCGAGCACCAGCTCTTTGGCTCCCACGTCGATGCCCCGTGTCGGCTCGCAGACGAGCAGCAGTTTGGGTTTCAGGGCGAAAGCCTTCGCGAGGCAGACTTTTTGTTGATTACCGCCGGAAAGTTCCACTGCGCGCTGTCCAGGACCCGTGCATTTGATTTCGAGGCTTTCGATATAACGCCGCGTTTCCTCAGCGATGGCCTCGTCGTCGCGCAAAAGCAGCAATCCCCCCAGAAGCGGTTTCAGGAAGCGGTTTTGTACCTGCATAGCCGTGAACGTGACATTCCAGTCGATGCGTTCGTCCAACAGCAGGCCCACGCCTCGCCGGTCCTCGGAGACGAAGGCCATTCCGCTGTCCAGAGCTTCGCGGGGCGCACCCGGAGTGACGGGTTTCCCGAACAGCGTTACCTTGCCCCCCGCGGGAAACAGGCCCATGATGCCGTTGGGGATGCCCAGCTTTCCCTGACCCGCTAGGCCGCCGATTCCGAAAATTTCCCCCTTGTGAACGGTAAAGGAAACGTCCCGAACCGTTTCGCCGGGCATATCGACCCATAGGTTTTCGACCGACAGCGCTGCCTCCGGCTTTTCGTCAGGGGCGCGGCTGCGGCTCGCGGAAAACGCGCGTTCGGTGCCGACGTGGCGCCCCACCATCCACGAGGCGATCTCCCGCGGAGAACTCGTTTTGGCCGGAACTTCCCGAACGACTTTTCCGTCTCTCAGGACAATCAGTTTGTTGCAAAGTTCGATGACCTCGTGGAGGCGGTGGGAGATGAAGATGATCGCGATGCCGCCATCCGCCAGTCTGCGCAGGGCGTCGAGCAGGATGCGCGACTCCGTTTCCGTCAGCACGGCCGTCGGCTCGTCCAAGACGAGCAATCGCGTCGCGGTTCGGTCGATCTCGCGCGCGATTTCGACGAACTGCTTATAGCCGACGGGCATCTCCGAGGCTATTGTATCGACACCGATCTCTACCCCCAGCGTCTGAATGGCCTTCTGCGCACGGGCGTTCATGGCGGGACGGTTCAGCGTGGAGACGCGCTCACTGAAAATTTGTTCGAGGGGCGAGCGGTTCAGCTCTTCACGGTTGAGAAGGATATTCTCGGCGGCGGAAAAGCCGGGAATGAGGGAAAATTCCTGATGGACCATCCCCACACCCGCCTCCAGGGCGTCGAAGGGAGATTTGAAATCCGTTTTTTCACCGTCGATGAAAATGCCCCCTTCATAGCCTCCGGTACTGGCGATGACCGGCATTCCAAAAAGGATATTCATCAACGTGGACTTACCCGCGCCGTTCTCTCCAACGAGCCCCAGAATTTCCCCCTTGTTCAGGGAAAAATTGACGCCCGAAAGTACGCGGTTCCCAAAATACTCCTTGCCTATGTTTTCCAGTTTCAAGAGCGGCGCTTCAGGCAAGTGTTATCACCTCTTAACTTTTCAAATAGGGGTCGGGGATGAGTCTCCGACTGAAAAAAGAGAGAGGGAAATTCCCTCTCCCCTCCATAACTGTGTCGTGTCGGCGATTTTTTACTTACTTGCCGATGCTGTAATACTTATCGGGAACTTCGACGGAGGTCAGATCCAGATAGCCCTTGCCGAAGATGTAGGTATCCTGATAGACCAAACCGAACTTCCGGTTGCGCACGCCTGTCCCCGCGTCGATGTAGTAGCTGGCGTTCCATTTCGCGCCGGGGGTGTATTTGTTGTAGCAGTCCAGCAAATCTCTGATGCTGTCAAGCTTCGCTGTCCCTTCGACGATACGTTTGCCGAACTCGCCGAGGGCCGCGCTCTGCGTGTAACCGTAAGAGTAAGCCCAGGTTCCCATGCGACCGCTTCCGCCCGCCTCGATGACGGCCTGTTCGAGTTTCTTGAGGATCGCGGACCAGTCGCCCTTTTCACTGGAAAAATCGATGCCCAGGGCTCCGGGGTAGCCCATCAGGGGAGAGGGCAAGTCAGCCTCCACAAAACTGCCGCCCAGCGCCGCGATGCGGTTCAGCAAGGGTTCAGTGTGGGCGTTGTTCGTGCAGAAGAAGGCGGCGTCGGAGCCGTATTTTTCGAGCCACGCTGCCACGTTTTCGAGGATGAACTGTTGCGCGCCAGCCACGCCCACGTCGGTCGTCGGGTCGGGAGCTGTCTCGAAGACGAACTTGATCCCCAGGTCTTTACAGGCCTCTTCCATGATGGCGCGGCGGCGCCCCAGCGTTTCGTAGCTCATGTGGCGCGGGAAGGAGATGTGGACGAAGGTTTTTGCGCCCAGTTTCTGGGCTCCCAGGGGAATCGTGTAGCCGCGCGAAATATTGTCAGTGTTGACCGCAAGGTCGGCCACCGATGTGATAACGCCGGGGTCTTCGTGGGCTTCGCCCGCCAGAAGAAGGATGTCCGGGCGTCTCTCGCGGATGCGGCGGAACCCTTCCGTCGTTCCAGGAACCGCCTCGTTCACCACGACGACCTTCATTTTCGGATCGTCTGCGAGGCCGGCAAGTTGGCTGATGGTCGTCTCCATCTCCGACATGAACTGGTCGGGGTAGGTAAGGTGCGTAATCATCCCGCCGTCGGACGTGCTGCCGTACTCCTCAATCAGGCGCTCCGCTCCCCGTAAATTGTCCTCGGACTGGGAAACGGTGCTCGTCATGATGCCGATGTGAAACTCCGCCTCGGCCGCCCAAGCCGCGCAAGCCGTTAGCGCGCATATTACCACAAGAACCGCGATCAAACTGAACTTTTTCATCTGCAAGCCTCCTATAAAAAAATAATTGAGAACAAAACGGAGAATAAACGCAAAAACAAATGATTGAGGAAATAATGGAGGATTTGCAATCTGCTCTCGTTTTTCTCAGTATCATATTTTATCACTATTAAAGATTGATCCCAAGCTATCGAGAATTAAAGCACTAACAGTAGTTGGCGATCCTCGGCGGGCATACGGGAATCTTTGTCACAAGCTTGAGGACATAATCATCATAATCAGCAAAATCCTCGGTTTGCTATCAAGAATTTGTCTGGGAGAGGATTTTGCCGATATGGAGCAGTATGGAGAAGTCCGGCAAGGAACGGAAAGAATGACTGTGTGATTTTCTCGATTTGCCCAATGGAATACTGGACAGGAACACATTCCGGCGCGTTTTTGAGGGCTTAAACCCGACGAGTTATCGAAGTTCCTCAACAACTGGATTGGAGGGAGTCGTCAACCTGGCTCCGTTATTTCATCACCTCGCTAACAGACATAAAAGACTTTGCGTATGCGGTCAGGAAACATTGATCGATAGAGAACCAGCTTCACTGGTGTCTGGACGTGATCTTTCACGAGGATTCTGCGAGAGCGCGTAAAGGCAATTCACCGCTGAACATGAATGTTTTGAACATGAATGTTTTACGGAAAACCGCGCTGTTTTTGACTAGGAATGCCTGCCTCGGATGCAAACAGCTCGGGGTCAGAAAAAAGATGCTCAAAGCCGCTCTCAACAAAACCGTTCTTAACAAAGCTGTTCTTAACAAAGCTGCTCTTAACAAAGCCGCTCTTAACCAGGATGTATTCAGGATGTATTGTCGAAGATTCTTTTTACTCGAAAGTAAATGCTGTTGCCCTGATTAAATCTTTGATGTATATTATCTTCTGAACGCTCGGGTAACTCTTGTCAATCATATCTCTAATCTGCTCGAAAATGTCTGACACGTGGCTTAGAGACGGACAAAATACCGTGTCTATATTTTGCTCGGCAATTACGTCCGGTGTTTGAATTTTTTGTTCAAGCCCTCTTGTAGGTAAACCGTTAGGGGCAATATTAATCAAGTATACTTTCTCCGATTTGATAAAATCTTCTGAAATACTGTTTAGCAATTCTAGAGAACGCTTTGTTGCAGGCCAAACAGCGATTTTTTGGCAGTCAGTGAGCAAATTTTCCAAATTCGCTTTGAATCGATGTGTATCAAATTCACCAAACTTGTTGGCTAAACCGCCATACCTCTCTCCATACATAATTCTAAACAATTCGAGCTGATGTACCGTTTGCCAGTAATTCTCATCGCTCAATTTTGATACGTTTATTTGCGGACAGCCGCCTTTCAAGTATTGAACAGGGTCTGAGATAATCCCACGCTCGATAGCTGTTTTGTATAAATGACTGCCCGGGAATGTGATAATCCAACCCAAGCGAATATTGTACTCGGGATGACTGACGCGCCAGTCAAGCGAATTTTTAATAGTTTCAGCAGTTTCTTCCAGGTCACCGAAAATAAGGTTCCCGTATGCCTCTAACCCCGCTTGTTTTGCCGCCTCGAACGCCGCGTCTATTTGCTCGACAGTGATATTTTTGCACATACTTTTGAGAATCGAGTTGTCCGCGCTTTCCACGCCGTAAGATATCGTGTAACAACCCGCGTCTTTCAACTTTGAAAGTATTTCAAAGGAAACAGTATCGACGCGGGTTTGAGCCCACCAAGTTAAGTTATACGGTTTGATTCTCTCGCAAAATTCAGTTATGAGTTTCGCGTTGCTGATAAACAGTTCGTCCGCAAATGTAAAACGGGTAAGTTTGTATTTCGCAATCAGCCAATCAAGTTCTTCAAATACATTATCAAGCGAACGGCGACGATATTTTTTACCGCTTGAATGGAAACAAAACGTGCAGTTATATGGGCAACTGCGGCTAATTGCGACATTTGTCGTTAAAGTCGCAAGACCGTCTGTATCGTACAAACCGTCGCGCATTAAAAACTCAAATTCAAAACCGTCATAATCGGGGAACGGCAGACAATCAAGATTAGTGATCTCGCCTCGGGGGAGGGGAAGGGAGGGGAGGAGGACATCAGACTTTATCACAACACCGCGTATTCTCGCGCTATCTGCGTTTGTTTCAATCGCGTGCGCCAATTCGTTGACGGTTATCTCACCCTCGCCGATAACGCCGTAGTCGGCAGTCTCCAACGCCTGCATCGCAACGAGCGGGTCGGCGGTTATTATCCCACCGCCACATATTGTGATTATATTTGTATCAACCGACTTTGCCGTATCAAAAATTTCTTTTAATATTGCGTACTGTCCGCTCAGTCCGCCGGACAAAACGACATCTATACTGTCGTCGATTATAAAATTTCGCAAATATTCAAGATGATTGTGTTTATAGTTGAGATTGAGCGTGAACACGTTACGACCGGTCGCTTTCAGCGCGGAGGACACTATACAAAGCCCATACGGAAACTGATACGACGTATCATCGCGCTCAACCATTCGCGGCATAACAATCAAATAGTTCAGCCGCTTGCCGTCTTTCTCTGGAAGTTTTACCATATCGAGAAATTCTTGAGTGATATGCTTCGGCATATTTTTAGTCATAACAGTTTTTTCTCATTATTGGTCAAGTAAATCTTTAATCGTTACGACTCGTTTTACCGACGGATACAAGTCGTCAATCATCGTGGTAATTTCGCTCAATACGGTTGATTTGAGCTGCGGAAAAGCGTAAAGTACCGTCTCAATTTGATTGTCCTCTATAACTTGCGGGAGTAATATCGGTTTTCCCGTAATTTCAAATACGCCCTTGCTATGCTCCTGGTGGGGGTTGACGTTTACGAGAAACGTGTTCGGGTGCGCGACAAACTCCGGCGATATTCTGTTCAGCATTTCCGCGACTGTCAGAATTGTCGGCCAAACGGCAACTTTCCCCGACGCGCATAAGTCCGTCAGTTTTTTCGTGAGAACGCCGGAATCGAAGGCTTCAATGTCAACGTCTATTCCCGCGCCGCACAGCCAATAGAACAACTCGACGTTGATGACCATATCCCAGTATTCTTTGTCGGGCATTTTGCTGACGTTAATCTGCATACGATTGTCTTTGAGATACTTTACAGGGTCAGTTATTATTCCGCGCTCGATTGCGGTTTTGTACAAATGACTGCCGGGGAATGTGTATATCCAGGAAAGATCGATAGTCCAATTCTGACGCGCTTTCCACCAGTTGAGCGAATGAACAATCGTCTCGCGGGTCTCTTCCAAATCGCCGAAAATGAGGTTGCCTTGCACCTCTAAATCCGCTTGTTTTGCCGCCTCGAACGCCGCGTCTATTTGCTCAACAGTGATATTCTTGCGCATACTTTTGAGAATCGAGTTGTCCGCGCTTTCCACTCCGAAAAGTATTACGCAACAACCCGCGTCTTTCAACCTTGAAAGTATTTCAACGGAAACAGTATCGACGCGAGTTTGAGCCCACCAAGTCAAGTTATACGGTTTGATTCTCTCGCAAAATTTGGTTATGAGTTCCGCGTTGCCAATAAACAATTCGTCCGCAAATGTAAAACGGGTAAGTTTGTATTTTGCAATCAGCCAATCAAGTTCCTCAAATACATTATCAAACGAACGGCGGCGATATTTTTTACCACTTGAATGGAAACAAAAGGTGCAGTTGTATAGGCAACTGCGGCTAATTACGACATTTGTCGCTATAGTTCTAAAACGGGCCGAATTATACAAGCCGTCGCGCGTCAAAAGTTCAATTTCAAAACCGTCATAATCGGGGAACGGCAGGCAATCAAGATCGGTAATCTCGCCTCGAGGAGGGGAGACGTCAGACTTTGTCACGACACCGCATATTCTCGCGCTATCCGCGTTTGTTTCAATCGCATACGCCAATTCGTTGACGGTTAACTCACCTTCGCCGATAACGCCGTAGTCGGCGGTCTCCAAGGCTTGCATCGCAACGAGCGGGTCGGCGGTTATTATCCCGCCGCCACATATTGTAACTATATCTATATCAACCGACTTTGCAGTATCGAAAACTTCTTTTAATATTGCATACTGTCCGCTCAGTCCTCCGGATAAAACGACATCTATACTGTTGTCGATTACAAAATTTCGCAAATGTTCAAGATGATTGTGTTTAGAGTTGAGATTAAGCGTGAACACGTTACGACCGCTCGCTTTCAGCGCGGATGACACTATACAAAGCCCATATGGAAACTGATATGACCTATCATCGCACTCAACCATTCGCGGCATAACAAGCAAATAGTTCAGCCGCTTGCCGTCTTTCTCTGGAAGTTTTACCATATCGAGGAATTCTTGAGTGATATGCTTCGGCATATTTTTAGTCATAACGGTTCCTCCATTTTTGAAATCAGATTTTGAAATCAGATTTTGAAATCAGAACTTCCCGCTTGCTGTCCAAAACGTCCATCTCGAAAACGTCCATCTCGTTTGAACAATCGTCCGGGGCGCAACAGTTCTCGTATTTCGGAAGCGTTTGTATCCGCAGCGAAGGGGACTTACAGGCTGAGCGTGTTCGACGTACATTCGGTCACATATATCGCTAAACATTTTATAAAACTGCTCCTCGCCGCCGGTTAACGCAACGTCCATAACCTTGACGAACAGTTTGTTCGAACTCATGAAGTTCCCGGCTTGCTTCTTCTTTTCGAGAGCAATCTATCAAACATGAAATCCGCCCTCCTGAGCTTGAACAATTACGATAAAAAAGCGACCTCGTTAAGGCACGTGAATACACGCCCAAACGAAGCCGCAATAGTTATTGTATCAAAGAGAAAAAGAACTTTTAAGAGAAGAAAATAATGCTTGTTGCTTGTTGCTTGTTGCTTGTTGCTTGTTGCTTGTTGCTTGTTGCTTGTTGCTTGTTGCTTGTTGCTTGTTGCTTGTTGCTTGTTGCTTGTTGCTTGTT
>JAIRYN010000023.1 GCA_031267575.1 Synergistaceae bacterium
TCTTCTTGATCCTTTATGTACCTGAGAATTTGTTCTTCATTGCGTCCGACCGTATCGACATAATATCCTCTCGCCCAAAAGTGCCTGCCACCATACTTTTTAAATTCAGGATGCCTCTCGAATATCATCAGTGCGCTTTTCCCTTTCAAAAACCCCATAAATGCTGATACGCTGAACTTTGGTGGGATCTTCAAGCACATGTGGATATGGTCGGCACACACCGCCCCACCCACAATTCCCACTCCTTTGTATTCACACAGTTTGCGTAGTATTCCATTTATATCCTTTTTCACTTTGCCGTACATGCTTTTGCGCCGGTATTTCGGAATAAACACAATGTGGTAGATGCAATTCCACTTCGTGTGTGCTAACGTTTCTACGTCCATTCGGATACCTCCTCTGATTTTGACTTTGGCCTGGGAACCATTGCCATTATGTCAGAGGAGCCTTGTTACTTCACGGATCGCTTCCGCTCTATTGGGTCTCCCCGGCATAGCCGGGGGCTTAATATACTATCGAGTTAACGTGATGAAAATATGTTAGTCACTCAGGGTATTGGGTGCGGGGAATATTCGCTGTAACCAAAGAAGCACTTGCTTTCGTATTCAAAAACTCTCCTACACAAAGTTCCTCTATCTTTGGGGCGTCCAGCTCCGACGCCGTAAAATCAAATCCGCTCACCTCTTTCTGAACCGGAAATCTCGCCTGCGCCAGACGATACCGGAGCCCACACGTCTGCCGTTCCACACTTTCCGCTTCCAGCAAGGATAGTAAGACCTTCTCTGCCGTGTGCCCTTGCTTTTGACCTATCGACGACACTTCATCGTAAGCCGCACGCATCCCCTCCAAACGCATCTCTTGCAGCTTATCCAGTATCTTTTCACGCAACATGGCAAGCACACGTTCCCGAATGCCAAAGAACTGCTCATAACCTGCGACTGCGGCGGTAGCAACGGCAAGAGAGTCAGGCTATGGAAATTCCAACTTGCACAGTTTTCGGAGCGGGTTGGGATTGAAATACACGTATCCCACTACCCCCACTTTCCTCCAGGAACATCAAAGTGGAACAAAATCGAACATAAGCTCTTTTGTTTCATATCCAGGAATTGGCAGGGAAAGCCGCTGGTTGATGTACAAACAGCAGTGAACTTAATCGGCTCTACGACAACAACCACTGGTCTCAGAGTTATTTGTCAGACCGATAATACCGAGTACGAGCTATCAAAAAAGGTTACGGATGAACAACTCAAAGCACTTCCTATCATCAAAAGCGCACCTTTTGAGAGTTGGAACTATATGGTGAAAAGAATGTAATTGAACAAGTTATTATTACACAATTCCTTAGCAAGGGCGTCAAAAAGGGGAAAGTTCGTCTGCTGAAATCTGGTGATGCAAGATGCCCTTGCTTAGCACCGGCGTTGATCTTCGCCGCTCCCGCATGGATCTCTGCAACGTCCTTATTCGTCTGAGCCTGGAGCGCTTGCCGGGGTCCACCCCAACGTCGTACTCCCGTCCGGCAAACCCTCCCGTCGAAGGATCGTGCGACCCTGCCGTTATCTTGTTCCCCTGTTGAATCTGCTGGAACCTGTGATTATACTGATTGACGCGAGTTTGTCACACTACATACTTGTCGTTGGGGTATTCGGAGAGGTAGCGGTCGCGCCTGTCGACGATCAGCGTCACGACATTCTGGCCTTTTTTGAGGCGTGAAGCAATTTTGAGCGCAATCGCGACATTGGCTCCCGAGGACATGCCGCAGTAAATGCCCTCCTCCGAGCACAGGCGATTGGCCATCGCGCGGGCGTCTTCCGCCGTCACGCAGAAAAATTTGTCAGGATATCCCGCGGCCACCATCTGTTCGACGATGGACTGTTGGGTGACCCATTTATCCAGGCCCATTGCCCCCGCAATTTTTTTCTTGACGTCCGAAACGTGAAATTCGTTTTTGCCGCTCTCTTCGTTCTGCAAGTCGAAGTATTGTTCGCTCCCCTCGGGGACAACGCCGAAGGTCACCGCGGGCCGCAGGCCCTTTTCCTCCAAACCCAGGCACGTCCCATAAAGCGACGCTCCCGAACTCACGGAACAACCGAAGGCGTCGATCTTTCCGTCGAGCTGAGCGTGTATTTCCCGCCCGATTTCCATCTGCCCCAGATAATTGGCGTTGTTGTAAATTTGGTCCACCCATACCGTGTTCGAGTCCTGTTCTTCTTCGAGGGCGCAATCTTTCTTCCCCGCTATGACATAGGGAAGGTCCGTATTTTCTTGAAAGGCGGCTTTCGCGTCTTCTGGCAGATATTTATTGGGCTCGCTGGATATGGCTACCTCGGGGCCGTAAGCTTGAGTGATTTTCAGCCTGGCGTCGACGCCGTCAGTGAAATTGTAGCGGTACAAAAATATTTTCGACTTGTATCCCTTGACGGCACAGACCAACGCTACGGCGGGCGCCGTGTTGCCAGCGGAGGCCTCGACGACTCGACCCCCCGGCAGAAGTTTTTTTCCGTTCCAGGTATCGCCTTTTTCAGCGGCCTCCACCATCGCGAGAGCCATTCTGTCTTTATAACTTCCGCTGGGGTTCAGGTGCTCGAGCTTGACGAATACATTCGCTTCAACATCTTTTCCTACTTTATTGAGTTTCAGTAGAGGTGTCTTTCCAATTGCGTCGAGCACGCTGTCAATATAGTCCATTTTTCTGCTGACCTCTCTTTTTAAATTTATTCTTCTCACCTTGAATAAAAACGTGGAACACGAGACGTCAAAGTCGCCGTAACTTCCGATATGGAGGCCGGGTAAAGATCGGCGTAATGATAAACGTACTGCTCTTGACCCTGATCTTGGCCGAAAATCGTGACGACATCGCCCTCTTTTGCCTCCGGGATGTCCGTTACGTCGAGAATCGTGGTGTCGCAGCATATTTTCCCGATAATCGGCGATTTTTTCCCTCGGACGATCATCGCTCCTCTGTTGGAGATGCTGCGTCTCAGGCCGTCCGCATAGCCGATCGACGTCAGGGCGACGCGCGTGGGACGCGGTGTGACGAATGCCGCCCCATAACTGACGGGCGTTCCTCCAGCCAGCCACTTCGTCTGAACGACGCGCGCCTTCAGGGCGACCGCCTGCGAAACGCCGAACCGCGACGAGTATTCCGGGTGCATTCCCGCGTACAGGGCTCCGATACGAGCGAAGTCGTAACTGTATTCGGGAAAATCCAGCAAGGTGGCGGAGCTGAGACAATGGAATTTCAGACTGGGGTTCATCGTCCTGAGTTTCGATACGGCCCGGGCAAACAGTTCCAGTTCTTCTCTTTCCAGCTCGAGCTGGTCGGCAGGGAAGTTGGTGGTGTGCGTGAAGACACCGGAGACACTCAATCCAGGCAATGACATGATTTTCCCTATTTCGCACACGCACTGGTCAAATCGGTTTTTGATGACCAAGCCCCATCGGCTCAATCCAGTATCGATCTTGATGTGCCCTTCCAGTTTTTTCCCCAGGGCCGACGCTGCGTCCGAGAGATTTTTTGCCTGTTCACAATCGACGAAAGGGACTTGAAACCCTTGCTCGATGGACAGCGCTCCGTGGGCCGGGTCGACCGGTCCAAGAATCAATATGGGGGTGTCGATTCGATTTTCCCGAAGCTCCATCGCTTCTTCGAGTGTGGCGACCGCGAAGATGGGACAGTCCAGGCGCGCTAGAACCCTTGCGATCGGCACCGCCCCCAATCCATAGGCATTCGCTTTGAGAACCGCCATGATCCGGCACCCTTCAGGAAGTTTTGCTTCGATATTGAGGTAATTGCGCTCTATGACGCCGAGGTCGACTTCCATCCAGGCTCTGTCCCTTGTTGGATTGTTCATGCAATGAAGCCCTCGATCGCTAAATATCGCCGAGATCTCTCGCCAAGTGACAGGCGACGAAATGATTGTCGGAGATCTCCAGCAGTTTAGGCGGGGTTTCCAAGCAAATATTTCGAGCATAGTTGCAGCGGGGCGCGAAGCGGCATGAGTCGGGGGGATCAATAGGAGACGTCAGCTCTCCCTTCAGGATGATGCGTTTGCT
>JAIRYN010000024.1 GCA_031267575.1 Synergistaceae bacterium
ATGCGCAAAGGTCAGCATCTGCCTGACCGACTTGCTTCTCAATTTGCGCCCTGACTTCTTGCTCATGTCACTCGTTTCAAACTTTGGGATGAGAATGACATCAAAGTTCTTGATAAAAAACAGGGCAGTCTTGTGATGAAGTTCGCCAATCAGGTCTCGAATCTTCCAACGCAAACGTTTAGCGGCCTGTTTCATCTTATACTTTTGCTTGTGGACCGCCTTGCTCATTCTCGAAATAAGATCGTCAAGATGATGACAAAGGCGTTGAATTCTTGAAAAATCCCCTGTACCCAGCTTCCCACAAGACTCTATCGAGTAGAAGGTTGCAAACATTCTAACACCGGGATCAATAGCTACAGCACGACCTTGGTTTTCAGTCGTAGTGTCAGTAGCTATCGGAACGCACACAAACCACCTACCAGACTCCAGAGTCAACCTGCAATCACCCTGAGGTTGGGGGTAAGGCTTGTAACTTTTCAAGTTTTCAAGGATTGTGTGATAAACGCCGTGGTGAATATTCACGGCAGATTTAGGAATAAATATTGATTGATTAGGACTTCGCTTTGATCTAAATTTTGCTTCATGAAATTTTGCTTCATGAAATTGATGGGTCTGCTTAAATGCCATCTTGCAACGTTTAACCGCGTTACAAGCGTCCTTTACCGCTATTGCCTTTATTTGATACAGAACCACTCTGGAAGGCCTGGAAGGAGCCATTTTTTGATCTCTATCCAATTTGCTATCGTCCCTGGTTGCTTCAGGTAAGCAATCGTCTGGTTGTAGACATACCTCGACGCCCCCATCCATTGCCTCAACATCCTGATAGTCCCAATACTCAATCCTGTTATCTCTGCTGCCTGGTACACCGTGTACAGTCTAGCTATAATGACAAAATTATGGCATATATTGAATATTTTATAGAGTACTTATTAGAAGAAATTAATATTTAATTAAACACTATACGTTGACCCCGAAGGAGCATAATCTCGCGTCCCGCGTTTTCCTGCTCCAAACGCCAGCCGCGGATGAACTGTAAGAAACGCTTCCCGTATTTTTCCAGTTTAACCTGCCCGACTCCCGGAACCGCTAGCAGTTCCGCGTCGTTTTCCGGCAGGGTCGCGCACATTCCGTGAAGCGCCACGTCTGTGAACACCACATAAGGCAGGACGTTCTGCGCGTCGGCTAGCTTCCGCCTCAAGACGCGCAGACGCTCGAAAAGCTCGACGTTTACGGGTGAGGCAGCTTTCGACGTAACCAGATTCTGTTGTGCTGCTCTCGTTTGCGCATCCAAATTTTTTCCTGCCCACGCAAAAAAGGGCGCGTCCGCGAGGTAAATCTCAGTAGGGGATATTCCCCGCCCTCCACCTCCAGATATCCCTCCGCTGTGAGAAAATCCGTCATCTCCTTGATCTCCATTTTGTTGTACTCCCGCATCAGCCCCCAAGTGGAAATTTCATTGAGTCCCAAGGCCTCGATTTGCCCCCTTCGGGAGCCGCGGAGGACATCGGCCAAAACTCCGCTTCCGAAACGCCGCCCGGTGCGTTCCTCCATCCGATACACGCAGGAGAGGATCTTTTTTGCCTCCGTCGTCACGTCCACCCTTTTTTGAGCGGAGACGCAGTTGCCGCAAGTGGCGCAGTTATCCCTCGCTTCTATCTCCCCGAAGTACCGAAGGATAGTGGCGCGTAAACAGCGGTCTGTGTTGCAGTAGTCCACCATAGCTTGCAGCTTGCGATAGGCCATTTGTCGAGTACTGTCGTTGTCATTCCGCCTGATCAGAAACAGCGCCGTGGCGATGTCCTTGGGGGCGAAAAGCAGTAAGCACTCAGCGGAGTCCCCGTCGCGTCCGGCCCGACCCGCTTCTTGGTAGTAGCTGTCGATGCTCCCTGGCATGTTGAAGTGTAAAACATACCTCACATTAGATTTGTCGATCCCCATCCCAAAAGCGTTAGTTGCCACCATGATCGGGCTCCGATCATAGATAAAAGCGTCTTGATTCCTGTGCCGCTCCTCGTCGTTGAGGCCCGCGTGGTACCGGACGGCGTCGATTCCCTTTCTCTGCAAAAAGTCATGAATATCCTCCACTCCGCGTCGTGTGGAACAGTAAACAATACCCGACGCTCCGGAAAACTTTTTCGCATAGCTCAACAAAAACACGCTTTTGTCTTTGGGGCGCTTCACCTGGAAAAAGAGGTTCTCCCGGTCAACCCCTGTGGTTAAAACGAAGGGGTCTTTTAAATCCAACCGTAGCACTACATCGTCCCGGACCTCATGTGTCGCCGTGGCGGTGAAGGCGGCGACCACAGGACGCTGGGGCAGGAGGGTGAGCGCGTTGGCGAGATTCAGGTAGGAGGGACGGAAGTCGTGTCCCCACTGAGAGACACAATGGGCCTCGTCGATAACGAAGAGTCTCACGGGCAACGCAGCGAAGAAATTCCGAAAACCATCGTGCTCGAAGCGCTCCGGGGCTACGTAGAGCAGCGTGATCCATCCTCGCCGCGCGGCGCTCATGATCTCTCGGACCTCGTCCCAGTCCATGGAGCTGTGGAGCGCGGCGGCTTCAATTCCGTTCTGACGCAGGGCGTCCACCTGGTCCTTCATCAGGGAGATCAAGGGAGAGACCACTATGGTCACGGAAGCCCCGCCAGAGGCCAAAGCCGGAATCTGATAACACAGGGACTTTCCCGCCCCCGTGGGCATGATGCCAAGCACGTCCTGCCCCTCCAGAATGTATTTGATAATCTCTTCTTGCCCCTTGCGGAAGGAGGAAAAACCGAAAATTTCTTTCAATATGTCGCCCGACGATTTCAAATTCAAAGCAGCGCAACCCCCCGTGAGCCGAATTTTATTCAATTCACTATTCAATTCACTCTAAATAACGGCTTTTTACTATTTTAACTTTAGATCTTTCGCTTAATTCACTATCATAGCATTTTCGTAACTCTCAACCTTCGGGGGTGTTTCGCGGGATAATGTCATGTGATCTTTTAGCATTTAGAATATAATGTGCAAAAAGACCGTTGATAGTATTGATCGTGTTGACGGTAGCAAAGCGAATTTTCGTGGAGGTAAGCCATGAAGAATTTTTTGGGGGCGTTGCTGCTGGCGTTGCTTTTGTCTGGGTGCGTCGAGGCAAGCTACGAAAAAGGAGTGGAAGCCCGATCGGCCGGCGACTATACCGAGGCGCTGAACCAATGGATGGTGGCCTCCGACGACCCTCGTTGTATGACCGCCATCGGAGTCATGTACGACTACGGAGAGGGGCTGCCCAGAGACGATTTGAAGGCCGCGGAATGGTACAGGAGGGCGGCGGAGAAGGGAGAGTACCGAGCCATTGCGCAATTGGCTAATTTTTCCCTGACTGGCGCGGGAGGAGTGCTCCACAATCCTACGGAGTGGCGCAGAAGGCTGGAGGAGATTCAGGGAAAGGACGGTTACGCCGACTACGTTCTAGCGTCTTTTTACATGGGGGGTTATGGCGGAGAAAAGGACCTGGATAAGGCTCACGTTCTTCTGCGCGGACTGGTGAGCAAGGGATACACGCAGCTCGAAACGATTCTCCGCCAGCTGGAGCGACGCCTTGATGATCGGAAAGCCGGGGTTCTGGAGGCGGAAATTCTCGTCGAAATGGCGCGCGACAACGCCTCCTTCGACCGAAACTACAAAGACAGGCGCCTCGTGGTCAGCGGCTGGGTGAGCGGCGTGACGCGACTGAGCGATTACGGATACGTGGTGAAATTCGGAGGACAACCGCCGTCGGTTATCCCCCAGGACAATATACTGGCGATTTTTTACGAGCCCTCCCGTATTGGGCCAGTGGCGGCGTTAACTCCCGGAACTTTTCTCAAGTTGAACGGCGTCTACGTGGGAAAGCATCCCTTCCCGTTGGAGGAATGCGCCCTTACCCTTTTCGGATGCTCGTTGGACGAATCCGTTTCGAGCGACACGCGTCCTTGACGGCGCCCTTCTAATTATATCAAAGGGTGACCTTATTGTTCTCGGCGCGTAAAGCCTCCTTTCTGATTCTTGTCGCCTTGTTATTCCTCTTTTTTCGCGGCATAGGGAATCACGGTCTACTGGATCCTTTGGAAGGCGTCAACGCTTCTATATCGCTGAATATGGTGATCCGCAGGAGCTACTTCGTTCCGCTAGTGGAAAATCTGTACTATCTGGGGACGGCCATGGGGTTCTGGTGGCTTTCCTCTCTGGCGTTGTTGCTCTTCGGATGGCTTGAATTTTCCGTGCGCTTTTGGCCTGTGGTGGGAGGGCTGGGGATGTCCGCGGTCAGTTGGTTCATCGTGTGGCGCACCAGCGGCGAACGCGCGGCTAACTACGCGGCCGTCATTACGGGTACCAGCATCCTAACCTATGTCTCATCTCAATTGGCCTCGCCTCACACCCTTTATGCGTGTTGCGCCACCTTGGCCTTAGCCGGTATCATCTACGGCTTTCAGGATAGACGTTTTTTTCTCCTGCTTCATAGCGGATCTATGGGGGCTTTCATCGTCTACGGCCCAGCGGGGGTGATTTTGCCTTGGTTAAGTTTTTTAATCTACGCCTATATTGCCAATCAGAGCCAGTTCTTTCTTAGTGCTCTCTTTTACAAATCGGGAGTTTTAGCGACGCTAATTCTAGGGGGAGGGTATTTGATGCTGCTACGCTCAGGAAACCCGGCGATTCTAGCTCTGATGTGGCACAATCTCTCCTCCGTGGCTTTCGGTTCCTTTTCATCGGTCCTGTTAGTTCTCTCGGTTGGTTTTTTCCCCTGGTTGGGGGCTTTCCCTGAGGCGTTGCGAAACGCGCTGCCCAACAACTGGAATTTCATCTTGCCTATCGAGAGACAAAACTTTCTGCTGTTGGTGTGGGTGGCCGTGTTCCTGTTCTTTGGCTTTTTCGCGGGCGACGCTTTTCTGCTTCTCACGCCCCTTCCCGCTTTGGCGTCCCTTTGCGCCATACATCTGAGCAATGCCATCGAAAAAAACGACGTTCATTTTTTTCAGCGAATGGTGGTGCTGGAAATCCTTTTGTTCCTACCTTTTCTTTTTCTGGAAATCCCTTCGATTCTCCTCTTTGGCGGCGGAGAAGTACGAAGCATGTTCATGTCCGTTATCCCATGGATGTTGTTTTCTCTTCTTTTTCTTTTCGCTGGATGGTACTACGCCAAGACGAAGCAGCCGCGCAAGCTCATGTTACACTTCTGTTTGGTCTCACTGATTTCCCTCATGCCCTTGGCTGGAGCCTTTGACCTGTTGGCTCGAAGCTCCTCCGTGCGGGACGCGGGGCTTTATCTCAGAAGTGGGCTGAGGCAGAGCGACATCTTGGTACAATATGTGATGAACCACCCTTCACTTTATTTTTACACGGCCAAGGAATCTTTGCTGTTACACTCTCCTTCTACTCCGGGTGTTTTGGGACGAAGGATTTTGGACGATTCGCGTCTGGCTCAGCTTTGGGAGGGCAAAAACCGCGTCTTTCTGATTATTAGGAGATACCAAGATATTTTGACTCCTCTACCGGAGGACGTGTACAATCTGTATGAAACCCACGACTTAACCATTTTGAGCAATCGCAGAGATTAACTAATAATAAAGGTAGCAACACATAGTATCTAAATAAGCTATAATGCGTCAATATTTCTACTTGATGCGCTATTATAAAATGCTAAAATATTTGTTGTTAAATTATATATAGTATACCAGGCAGCAAATGCTGTGCGTTTCGGCAATTTCGGCAATAAGGAGAATAAGGAGGTGGGTCGATAAAAACAGAATTTACGGCGTTTGAGCAAATGGAGAAAATTAAGAAATTACGATAAGGCGATTCTCATCCAATGTCTTCAGCCGTTGGATGAGAATTGTAATGTTGTTGTTGAATGTTGCTGTTGGCGGCATTTGTTTTGTATTTGGTTTCTTGTCATATGTCTACTTTCATGTTAAACTCCTTTAATAACTTATCAACGTGAGATGAGGGCCAGAACACGACCGGGATACCAATGCGGCCGTAAATATTCTCAGAGTGGGGGCATCCACTCTTAAAGGAGAAGACGTAAGACCGGTTTCAGTCGGCTGTCTTTGTCGATCTTAGACTCCCACAACTTTAGTCGTGGGAGTATGTCAAGAAAGGAATACTAAAGGAATACTATGCGAAATATATCTGCTAGTTATAAGTAGGTATTAGTACGCTGAAAGGATCGGGAAAGGAATGACAATTCGAGAAACAGCCATTTCTGTCGCGAAAAGCGCGATTGAGTCCGTTCTACCCGAACGCGCGGTCAAGGAAGCCCTGGCCGATCCCATGGGAGGAATGCTGGGAGGAATGCTGGAAAGAACGGCAGGAGACGAGGGAATCATTGTTCTCGTCGCCATAGGTAAGGCCGCCTGGCGAATGGCTAACGCGGCCCATGAGCTTCTGGGCCCGAAAATCGCAAGGGGCTGCGTCATCACCAAGGATGGCCATTCTATGGGACCGATTGGCTCCTTGGAGATCTTCGAGGCCGCTCATCCCGTTTTGGAACAGCGGAACTTGGACGCGACCCGGAGGACTCTGGAGATGCTAAAGGGCCTTACCGAAAAAGACACGGTGCTTTTCCTGGTTTCGGGTGGGGGATCGGCTCTTTTCGAGTTGCCTCTTGACGGAGTGACGCTCAAAGACCTGGCGGACATGACGGGTCAGTTGTTGGCCTGCGGTGCGGATATCGTCGAGATCAACACGCTACGTAAACGCGTTTCCTCCGTCAAAGGCGGGCGTTTCGCTCAGGCCTGCGCTCCCGCCCGAGTGCTGTCCGTGGTGCTTTCCGACGTTCTGGGCGACCGGCTGGACAGCATCGCCTCAGGTCCTGCTTACCCGGACTCCAGCACTTGCGCGGACGCGGACCGCATCATGCGCAAGTACGGGTTGATAAAACTCCCCGCTGGCATTCTGGAGAAATTTTCCGCCGAGACGCCCAAAAAGGTGGACAACGTTATCACGCGGATCACGGGAAGTGTTCCCGTCCTCTGCGAATCGGCGCGGAAAAGCCTGGTCGAAAAAGGATTCGCGACAACCCTCCTGACCACGACCTTGGACTGTGAAGCCTCTGCGGCGGGGGCCTTTTTCGCGGCGTTGGCTCGGGAAGCCGCGCGCACGCGGCAAACCCGCTCCGCTCCCGTGGCCTATGTGGCAGGAGGCGAGACCGTGGTGAAGCTCAGGGGCAAAGGAAAGGGCGGACGGTGTCAGGAAATGGCTTTGGCGGCGGCTCTGGGATTGCGGGGTTTGGAAGGAGTCGCGTTTGTTGCCGCGGGATCGGATGGCACGGATGGCCCGACAGACGCAGCGGGTGGAGTCGTGGATGGGGAAACGGCGCAAAAAATTCTGGATCAAGGACTGGATCCCCGCGTCATGTTGGACGACAACGACGCTTATCACGCGCTAAAAGCCTCGGGCGATCTCTTGATCACGGGCCCCACGGGCACCAACGTCAACGACCTGATCGTGACCTTGATTGAATGATTTTAATTGAATTTAATTAAATGATTTTAGTTGTACAAACTCAATATAACCCCGGGGACGAGAGGCTGTTGGATCACGCTGTTGGATCACATGGAAGCCATGCGCCTGGCTTTCGAAGTTGCCTCTTGTCCCTTGGGAGCGACTCACCGGCTTCAGTCCTTTTCAGTCCTTTTCAGTCCTTTTCAATCCTTTTCAATCCTTGGGGCGCATGGTGGGGAAAAGGATGACGTCCCGAATAGAGCGGGAGTTCGTTAAGAACATGACGAGGCGGTCGATTCCAATCCCCAGTCCTCCGGTGGGCGGCAAACCCGTCTCAATGGCGTTGATGAAATCCTCATCGAAAGCGTGAGCCTCGTCGTCCCCCGCCTCTTTCTTCCGAAGCTGTTCCTCAAAACGAGCGCGCTGGTCCAGGGGGTCGTTCAGCTCGCTGAAGGCGTTTGCCAGCTCTTTCTCGCACATGAAGAGCTCGAATCGGTGGGTGTAATTGGGATTGTTCGGGTCCCGCTTGGAGAGGGGCGAGATCTCCGTCGGGTGCCCGATAACGAAGGTTGGGTCCGTGATTTTCTCCTCGCAGAACGTCTCGAACATCAGGTTCAAGACGGCGAAGCGGCTTTCTTTGCCCGATAGAGCGCCGCCGCACCCCTTTTCTGCGGCGATTTTTCGAGCCTCCTCATCGGATGTCACGTTTCGAAAATCCACGCCTGTATGTTCTTTCACTATGTCGAGCATGGTCACGCGGCGAAAGGGTCGCGCCAAATCCAGCGTGATCCCCTGCCATTCGACGGAGAGCGTCCCCACAGCCTTGGCGGCGTTGCGGATCAGTTCTTCCGCCAAGTTCATCATATCCTCGTAATCCGCGTAAGCCCAGTAAACCTCCATCATCGTGAACTCCGGGTTGTGCATTGTGTCGACGCCCTCGTTGCGGAAGTTCTTGCCGATTTCGTAGACACGCCCCATCATGCCCACCACCAACCGCTTGAGATAGAGTTCCGGCGCGATCCTCAGGTACATATCAAGGCCCAAGGCGTTGTGAAAAGATTTGAACGGGCGGGCGTTGGCGCCGCCGGCCAGAATAGAGAGGGTGGGAGTTTCCACTTCCAACGTGCCGTGGTCCTCCAATGTTTTCCGAAAAGAAGTGATGATTTGGGCACGTTTGCGAAAAACCTGGCGCACGTCGGGGTTCGCGATCAAGTCGGTGTAACGCTGGCGGTATCGAACTTCCGTGTCCGTTAGGCCGTGCCATTTTTCGGGCAGAGGGCGCAACGCCTTGCTGAGCAGTTTATACTCCGTGACCAAGATTGTCAGTTCGCCCCGCCGGGTCCTACAGGGGTGTCCTTCGACACCGATCCAATCTCCCGTATCGACCCATTTTTTGAGAAAGTTGTAGCTCTCCTCGCCCACCTCGTTGATCTGGAAATAAAGCTGCATACGTCCGCTCTCGTCGCCTAGATCCGCAAAGGTGGCTTTGCCCTGGCGGCGTAGCGTCATTAGACGTCCGGCGGTGCGAATCCCAACGTCACGCGCCACATCGTCGGGTTGTAGATGGTCATGGCGCGCGCGAATCTCCTCAATTGAATCCTTGCGATCCCATTTTTCGACAACGTAAGGATCGTATCCCTCTTCCTCCCGAAGGCGCTGCAATTTGTCCTTGCGTTGACGAAGAATTTCATTTTCCGATTGCTCTTGATTTTCCGTGGTTCCATTCACGATCATAGCGTCTCGTCTCCTCGTGCGTCTTGTAAGCTGTACTGTACACATAAAAAAAGCTCCCGCGCAAGCGGGGGCTTGATAGACCTCAATGGCACTTCTTGCGCGGCACTCATCAAATTTGGCGTACAAACTCCATAAAATCGCGAATCGCGCCGCCATTGGTCCAGGGAATGTTGACCGCGTGTTTCAAAGCTAAGCCGTTTTCCCCTCGGGCAAGTATCTGGCAACTGAAGTCGTTGTCGGAGAAAATCAGATCGAACTTATATACGGTATCAAAGTTGTCGTCCATCGCAAGATATTTTCCATCCGCCGTAACGTAAAGATTGAGACCCTTCACGCTCATTGTTTTTTCAATGAAACTAGTAATAACATAAGATACCGGTCGCATCGCCGACTCCCTCCCGCCTCATAACTAGCAGATACGTTTCGCAAGTATTTTTTCAACTATTCGGATACCCAGGTCAATAACCACTACACGCCTTAGTTTTTGACTACAACATCAATAGCTATTAAAACGCGTATGAACCATCTATCTATCATACTGATGAATATGAATATTATAGCTTATTCAGATACCACGTATAACTTTCACCCAACTCCACGCAAGCTCCTCATAAATTTATATTCTTTATATTAACACTTTCCGAAAAGAAGGGCAAGGTTGTTTTACTCGTCAATCGGAATTATCACTCATATAAAAAGGCCGTCACGGATTTATTCCATAACAGCCTTTACGTCAGTCAAAGCTCTACTAAAGCTCTAAAGCTCTATAAAACTCTATAAAACTCTATTGAAAGGAAGCTATCTAAAGCTATCCGTCGCTCCGTTTTCCTCGAATGGCGTGTTCTCTGTACTCTTTATCTCCTTCACCCTTGCGTTCGTAAGAATCGCGTGGGCTCCTTCCCGAATTTTGGGAGAGTCGGGAGGGTCGAACCGGGTCTCGGGGTTTCGCTACGGCATCGTGAGATCTCGCGTCATGAGATCTCGTTTTGATGTATCGCACCGGGTTGTCCTCCGGGAACAATCCCCATTTCGCCAGTCCAGCCCAGCCTTGCTCCAGGCGGGCCAAAGCCACGGGCAAAAGCTCCACCAACACATGATCGTCTTTCAGGCGAATAGCCCCCACCTCGCAACGCTCAACCTTCAAAGCGGAACAGAGAGCGTTTAAAATGCGTCCCACATCTTTGATTGCTCCCTGACTGCTGCGGAGGCGGGTTATAGTTCCTCTGGGGCGAGAGCTGGAAAAACGTCTTTCTTCCTGGCCTTCTCCGCGGCCTTCGCCACGCTCAATCCTAGAGGCGCTACGCTGCCGTCTCTCGCGCTCATGATCCAAGTCCGCGTTCAGGCTATAACCCTTTGCTGTGCGAGAATTTAGAGTCTCAAGAAGTTTCGCCACCAGCACTTTCGGCTCGGCGCGTTGCAATAGATCGGAAGCCCATTCCATGTAACCTGACTGACTTTCGGAGTTCATCTGGAAGGTCAGGAGCTTTTCCTCCGCCACTTCTCGTTGAGCCGTGCGGATCAACGGGAGGCTTGGCACGTCCTGCCATTCCACCTTCATCTGGGTCGAGCGCAGCATCATTTTGAAGCGCCCTGCCTCCAAGGGGGACAAGAGGATTAAGTTCGTTCCCTCGTGTCCGGCCCTGCCCGTGCGTCCGCTGCGGTGAACGAAGGTCTCCTTGTCGTCAGGCAGCCCCAGTTGGATGACATGAGTGACGCCCTCCACGTCCAGACCACGAGCCGCTACGTTGGTGGCGACCAAGTGGGGCATAGACCCCGACTTGAAGGAGGCCAAGACCGCGTTGCGCTCTCTTTGGGTCATGTCTCCATGCAAAGCCGCCGCGTTGAAGCCCTCGTCTTGAAGCCTCTGTGCCATTTCAATGGACTCAAGGCGTGTGTGACAAAACATCAGGCTACGTTTGGGACGCTCCCAGAGAAGAATGTTCACCAATCCCTCGAAACGACGCCGGGAGGGGATCATATAGACCCGGTGCACGATGTCCTCGTGCTGAGCGCCGTCCTGCACCAGGGAAATGGTTACAGGGTTCTTGAGATAGCGCTTCGAAAGCTCACGAACCTCAGGCGGCATCGTCGCGGAGAAAAGCCACGTCCGCCGTTCCGCGGGCAGGGCGTTCAGGATTCCCTCCAACTCGTCACGAAATCCCATATCCAACATCTGGTCGCCTTCGTCTAGGACAACACAGTCGATGTTTTTCGTGTCCAGGCTTCCTCGTTCCACGTGGTCCAAGGTCCTGCCCGGCGTGCCCACCACGATGGCCGCTCCGTCTCTCAGGGCGCGCAATTGCGGGGACATTTCCAGTCCTCCCACCAGCGACACCACCGAAATGTTCATAAAGCTCACCAACCACTCCGTTTCTCTCGCGATCTGCTGAGCTAGCTCCCGCGTGGGAGATAAAATCAGCATTCGGGGAGCGCGTTCTCTCGTCTTCATGTTTTGCAAAAGAGGTAAAAGAAACGCCAAAGTTTTTCCAGATCCTGTTTTGGCACGAACGATAAGATCTTTTTCCGCCGCGTTAGACTCAAGCACTTTTTGCTGAACGGGTGTCGGAGAGGTAAAACCCTTACGAGTAATGGCTTTCAGCAGCTCGCTTCTCACCCCGAAGTCGTCGAAAGTCGTCTCGCGCGAACAGTTAGCGATGTCCTCGGGTTCCGTGTCCAAGTTCATTGTGGTCAAATCTTCCATTTCTACTTCTACAGTATTTTTCATGCTTCTCCTTTGCTTTTTCTTGAATCACAGTCAAGATGTTTCTCATGACATCAAAAAAGGGCTTCCATCAAGCCCATAACCGATTATACTCGATTTCCTTCTAACACGCCCCTCCTTTATCCGACCAATATCATTCAATATTATTCAATTAAAAATAAGATAACATTTTCGACAAAATCACACCTGACGTAAAACTACGAGGACACAATAGGTAAAGACATGTAAAATCATAGTGCACCACGATAAATAAAATGATAAACAAAATCATGGGGGTCATATTATGTGTTTGGCTGTGCCCTACACTCTGGAGGAAATTCACGCTGACGGCTCGGCCCGGGCGGTGGCCAATGGCGTGGCGATGAATATTCGCCTGGATCTACTAGAGACCCCAGTTCGGGGAGATGTGGTGCTGGCGCACGCCGGCTTCGCGATCCAAAAGCTGGATAAAGGAGAGTCCGAAGAACTGACCGCTCTGTGGGCTGAGATTGAACGCGCGGAAAAAACCGCTGGAACGTCTACCTCTCGTGTCTGAGTTTTCGAGTATAGGGGTGGAGAGCGCGGCGGCGCACCGGTTCGAGGCGATGCGGGAGAAGCTGGCGGATTTTTTGCGGGAGCGGAGGAACCTCACTTTTATGGAGGTTTGCGGAACTCACACCGTGGCTATTTTTCGGTCGGGCCTGCGTTCTCTGTTGCCCGAAGGATTGCGGCTTCTGTCCGGTCCGGGGTGTCCCGTTTGCGTTACCGATCAAGGGGAGATCGATATAGCCTTGAACTTGGCGAAAAAAGACTACGTCATTCTCACCTATGGCGACATGCTACGAGTTCCAGGGTCGTCGGGTTCCCTTCTGGAGTTGAAAGGCCAAGGAGCGCGGGTGGAGGTTGTGGTCTCCGCTATACAGTCCATTGAAATCGCTCTAGCCCACCCGGAAAGTGAAGTGGTCTTTTTGGGCGTGGGATTTGAAACCACGGCTCCGGCCACGGCTGTGACTTTGAATCAGGCCCGGCAGGTGGGCCTCACGAATCTTTCGGTTTTGTGCCTTCACAAGACGGTGCCGTCGGCTCTGCGCGTTCTCGCCTCCAACCCTGCCCTGAAAATCGACGGGTTTATCCTTCCGGGAAACGTGACGGTCGTAGCCGGAATGGACGACTACGCTTTTCTAACGGAGGCGTTGGGTAAGGCGGCGGCTGCGGCGGGCTTTGAGCCTGAGGAAATCTTAGCCGCGCTGGTGGACCTGGCGAGGCAGGTGACGACCGGGCATTTTCGCCTGAATGCCTACCGGAAACAGGAGACCCCCAGAGGAGGGAATCCCGTGGCGCGCAAGCTCCTGTCGGAGGTCTTTGACCCCTGTGATTCCCGATGGCGGGGTATGGGTGTTATCCCCGGTTCCGGCTACCGTGTAAGGAAGGAATACGCGCGTTTCGACGCCACCGAAAAATTCGGGCTGTCCCCCGTCTCGGTTCCCAATAATGGCTGCCGGTGCGGCGAGGTTCTGTCGGGAGTTTTGACCCCACCCGAGTGTGAACTCTACGGAACGGCCTGCACGCCCTTGACCCCAGTGGGACCTTGCATGGTCTCCAGCGAGGGGACCTGCGGTGCGTGGCACAGGTTTAACCGATGAACGGCGCTATAACCTCCGGCCACGGAAGCGGGGGTCGGCTGACCCAACAGTTGACGCGGCAGATTTTGGAGCATTTTCAAATTCAAGCTCAGGTTCAAGCTCAAGGAGGCGGAACCCGTTCGGCCAAGAACGACCTCACTAGTCTCCCAGAAACCCCCAATGCCGACGAAAGATCCGACTCCCAAGAATTCTTTCAATCCCAAGAATTTTTTCAAATGGAAGATTGCGCCTTCATTGGCGGCGACATGGCGATTTCCATGGATGGGTTCACCGTTTTCCCCCCCGACTTTCCCGGCGGGGATATTGGAAAGCTGGCCGTGTGTGGTTCCGCCAACGATCTGGCTGTGAGAGGCGTCGAACCTCTCTTTTTGACGCTTTCCCTGATCATCGAAGAAGGGCTGGACCTGGCTGTTCTCGACCGCTACATGGAAAGCGCGGCCCGGACCGCGCGAGAAGGAAGAATAGCGCTAGTTGCCGGGGACACCAAGGTGGTTCCTCACGGGGCGGCAGACAAGCTGTTTCTCACCACCTGTGCCCTGGGGAAAAGGATTTCTCATCAGGTCCTTCAGACCTCGAACCTGAGGGAGGGAGATGTCTTGATCCTCTCCACTTCCCCTGGTCGGCATGGGGCGGCCTTGGCCGCGGCCCGCTTCGGACTGGAAGCTCCGAACCTCGTCAGTGATTGCGCTCTGCTCTGGCCTGCCCTGAAGCCGCTTCTGGACTTTCTCGAACTGCGTTGCATGAGGGATTGCACGCGTGGCGGTTTGGGAACGGTTCTTTGCGAGTGGGCGGAAGCCTCTTCTCTGGGGATCGAAATCGTGGAAACGGAGATTTCCTCCAATCGAGAGGTGGAGTCCGTCTGTGACATTTTAGGCCTCGATTCTCTGTATCTGGCGTCAGAGGGCTGCGCGCTGGCGGCTGTGGCGCCTGAACGCTCAGAGGAGTGTTTGCGTGTCCTCCGCCGGAATCCACTCTGCCGAGACGCGTCAATTATTGGTCGCGTGGTCGCCGGTCACCCCGGAATGGTCGGGATGAGGACGCGCATTGGAGGTCTTCGCTACGTGGACATGCCCGCAGGAGAAATTTTACCTCGTATTTGTTGACAGCCACAGGGTAACAGGATTTACTGTTGAGTAAAAAGAATCTTTGACAATACATGCTGGTTGAGAGCGGCTTTGAGCATCTTTTGTGTGGCCCCGAACTGTTTGCGTCCGAGGCAGGCTTTCCTAGTCAAAACAGCGCGGTTTTCCGTAAAACATTCATGTTCAGTTGCGAAACGGGTTCAAGCATCAAGCATGAACTTCCAGAATATGCTATCGAGAATCGAAGCCGATAGCCACTTGACATACTCCCACGACTAAAGTTGTGGGATTCTAAGATCGACAAAGACAGCCGACTGGAACCGGTCTTACGTCTTCTTCTTTAAGAGTGGATGCCCCCACTCTGAGAATATTTACAGCTGCCTTGATATCCCGATTGATATCCCGGTCGTGTTCCGCCCCGCATCTCGCGTTGACAAGCCATAAAAGGAGTTTAACATGAAAGTAGACATATGGCAAGAAACCAAATACAAAACAAACGCCATCATTGGATGAGAATCGCTTTATCGTAATATCATAAACGTAAACATCAATGGCCGTCAACATAAACTTATGATTGACTTTTGGTTAAATTTATGCTAATATTAGTGAATTCATATAAATCTATTCTACTCACAAAGGAAGTATAGGGTGTGGCTATCGAATCCACGAGTTGGGAAAACGGATTACGGGTACCTAACGGTTTTGTTTTGCAAAAATTAGCGATGGTTTTAAATACTACTGTTTCTCATCTCTTGGGTGAAAAAGAAGCGAGCGAGAGTCTAAATGCCAATGCCATCAACAGCCCAGTTGCCAATATCAAGGGGACAGTCAATGCTTCGAAGTTTGTAAATGCCTCTGAAAAGGTAATTATTTTCGAATACGAGCTGGAGGGTAAACCGGCGCGTCTGATTTTCCCCCAGGATACGCCGGGCGACGTGATTGCTCAGTCGATCCAGGCGGCGCGAAATGGACGATGAGCCGCAACGCGGAGTATTTGGCGAAGCTGGGTAAATCTTTCCGTGAGCTTCGTGAGCTTGAAGAGGGCAAAGTGTTTGTGACCACAATAGAAACGCTGGAAGCGATGGCCAATGAGTGACGTCGCGTTTACCGTCACGGCCTTGAAGGTATTAGCGCGCCGAAAGGTCTATTACTGTACATAGCGCCCCATATCGTTCTAGAAAAACGGCCGCCCAGATAATAAGCGGCCTCTTACCCTTCTCTTTCAAGCCCTTCTCTTTCGAGTCTACTTCATTTAGCGTCTACGCTAAAGTTATTTTCGAATGGGCTTCAAGCTTCTTTCTCTTCTGTTTCGTTGGGTTGAAAGACCAGAGGAATGACGGCCTCGGAATTCACCACATTGAAAGTGAAGGACTCGGCAAAAAAGAACTTGACATTGGTTCCCTCTCGCCCGTCGTAACCCAGCGATAGGTCCTGCCCCACGACAAGCTCGAAATCCCCGCCCCGCCCGGAAATTAGATAAGACGCGCTTTCGCGATTGGAGCGGACAATATCTCCGCCGGTTACGTTTTTCACCTTATCGGAGAAAGGAGCGTAGTCGCCTCTCGTGTAGATTTCATTCCATAAGGATGGGCAAGCCACCAGCGTATAGGGTCCTTGCACGGCGGAATCTCGCAGCTTGCCTAAGGCGGCCGTTAAACCTCTCAAAAAAAACGGTTCGAAATCCAACGAGTCCAAATCGTATTTCAGGTTTACGGTGTTGTCAGCCGATGCTCCGCTTAGCCCCGCGATACCGGCCGGCTCGAAGCCCTCGTAAATGATTTTCTCCTCGAATTCCGCCACGGCGTGAGCCGCGTCCTCCAGCGGAGTTAGGTTCGGGTTCCGGCAACCCCGGACAATATCGTCGAGTTCCCATATGTCCAGTAAAAACGACTGTCGTACTTCCACCAAAGGCAACAACATATTAATACCGTAGCGTATGGCACCGGATTGCTGAGGATCCACATACAGCCTTCCCAGAGAATGTGCCGTGTAGTTCCAGCCTTTGGGCCCCACGAAATCTACGAATTTTCTGGCGGAAAGGGCCGCCTGAAAAACCAGCCGTGCTTGTTTGTCGAGTTCCTCCCATGCTTCAGGCGAAACCATCGACGTCGAACGTCTCAGAATGCCCATAACTTCTTTACCTCCTTCAAACCTAAAGTACCGAACGAACCGAGAGATCGCCGTCGCTTCTGCTTCCAGAGGACTCGACTTCCGTTAGAGGAGCGGTCGTAAAAAGGTAGGTTCTCAATCTTTCGTCCCAACCCGGCATGTTACGGCGCAGCCACTCGATCAACATACAGCAATGTTCGATTTCCTCGTCTCTGTTGTGTCCGACAACCGCTTTTAGTTCCAAATTCGCCGCCGCAGCGAAACGCTGTTGATAAAAACTTACCGCTTCCAGCTCTTCTTGAAGGCTTTTGAGTGCCCGAGCGTAATCAGCATGTTTTGATTCCAGGTTTTCCTCAATGTATTGCATGAAAAAATTCCTCCTTTTAAATCGGATCTTTTTTATTATATCTTATATCAATTATATCCAGTGGGCCTATGTCTGTAGAGGGTTGTCAGCTTCCTCATATTGTCACGCACCCTCCTCGATGGTATATTAACATTAACAAAAACCTGGAATGAGAATCTGGAACGAAAATCTGGAATGTTGGACTGGGAGCCAAAACCGTGACACAATTATGGAAACTGCCAAGAACTCAGAATCAACTCGAAGAAGATGCGGACAAC
>JAIRYN010000025.1 GCA_031267575.1 Synergistaceae bacterium
CCAGTTCTTTCAAGAGCTTTAAAACAACCTTTAAATCATAGTGAATTAAAGCAAAAAGCCTAAAGTTAGAATAGTGAAAATTAAAATAGTGAAAACCAGTTCTTTCAAGAGCTTTAAAAGCTTTAAAACAACAAAGGGGTTATGCTCTTGGGAAAATAAAGCCCCATAAAACACAAACCCCTTCGATAATCGCTGGGCTCGACTTCTATCCTTTCCAGGCAGTAACCTCGATTTCGACCTGAGCGCCCCTCGGTAGCTCTTTGACGGCGATAAAAGAGCGTGCCGGAGGAGTCTCCGCGAAATATCGAGCGTAAATTCCGTTGATTGAAGCGAAATTTTCGATGTTCGTAACAAAAACCGTCGTCTTGACGACCTGTTGCATCGTGAATCCCGCTCCCTCGATGATGTTTTTGACGTTTTCCAAAACGAGTTTCGCCTGCTCCTCAATGGTTCCCGTCAACAACTGCCCCGTTTTAGGGTCGAGAGGAATCTGCCCCGACGCGAAAAGAAAATCTCCCGCCTGAACCGCTTGACTGTAGGGGCCGATAGCCGCCGGAGCCTTGTCCACTGAAACGATCTTTTTCATTAGAAAAAGCCCTCTGGCCTCACTACGCTCTGACTCTGGCGAAACGGTCGAGTCCGGCATAGATCGCGGATTTGCCGAGATGTTCCTCTATGCGGAGGAGCTGGTTGTACTTAGCGACGCGGTCGGTGCGCGCCACGGAGCCCGTTTTGATCTGCCCCGTCTTCATTGCCACAGAAAGGTCGCTGATAAAAGTATCGTCCGTCTCGCCGGATCGGTGGGAAATAATCGATGAATAACCGGCCAAGGTCGCCATTTGCACGACTTTGATGGTCTCGGAAACTGTGCCGATTTGGTTCAATTTCACCAAGACGGCGTTGCCCACTCCCTCTTTGATGCCCCGTGCCAAAATTTTCGGGTTGGTGACGAAAAGATCGTCGCCAACAAGCTGCGTCTTGCCACCCAAACGCTGGGTGAGAGCGGTCCAACCCTTCCAGTCTTCCTCGGCCATACCATCCTCGATGGATAAGATGGGATAGTCTTTGCAGAGCCCCTCGTAGTAAGTGATCAGCTCGTCCGCCGTGAAGGTCTTGCCCTCACCTGCGAAAACGTATTTCCCCTCGTCACTGTCGCTCTTTTTCTGAAAGAACTCCGAAGACGCCACGTCCAACGCGAAGCTAATGTCCGTCCCCGGCTTATAGCCCGCTTTCTCCACAGCCTCCATCAACAAGTCCAAGGCCTCGCGGTTGGTTTTGAGGTCGGGAGCGAAACCGCCTTCATCCCCCACACCTGTGGAGTATTTTCGCGATTTGATGCAGCCCTTCAAGGCGTGATAGGTTTCCGTTCCCATGCGGAGGGCCTCGGTGAAACTGGGGGCGTTGTGGGGTACAATCATAAATTCTTGAATATCCACAGTGTTGTCCGCGTGAGCGCCGCCGTTAATGACGTTCATCATGGGCGTAGGTAGGATGTAGGAGCCAAAACCGCCCAAGTACGACCAGAGCGGCAGTGAGTGGCTGTCTGCCGCGGCTCTAGCCACCGCCATTGAAACACCCAGGATCGCGTTGGCTCCCAAGGACGACTTTCCCGGCGTGCCGTCCAGGTCGATCATGGCTTTGTCGATTGCGACTTGGTCATCGGCCTCCGCGCCGATCAACTCCGGCGCTATTTTTTCATTGACGTTATCGACGGCTTTCAGAACGCCCTTGCCGCCGTAACGTTTGTCTCCTTTGTCGCGAAGCTCTAGCGCCTCGTGTACGCCCGTGGACGCTCCAGAAGGAACGGCAGCTCGCCCAGAGGAGCCCTCTTCGAGAAAAACGTCTACCTCCACCGTAGGGTTACCCCTCGAATCCAATATCTCACGGCTGTGAATCCCAACTATCGTAGCCATAGTCACATACAACTCCTTTCCTTTTTCTAAATATACAAGTTTCTAAATATACAAATTTCTAAATATACAAGGCAAAAGCTAAATTTTTATTTATGTCACCAAGGGCGCTTGTCCACCGAGACCTGACGCTCTTCTTCCACATCGTAGGCCACGCTCCCAGGGCGCTTCAAAAGCTGTTCGTCAGCGCATAGAACTTTTACCTTCAAGACCTTAGCCATATAAGCCACCTCCACCACGCACCCTTCCGTCACCTCGGACGAAGATTTGCACACTCGACCGTCGATTCGCACAGCGCCAATCTCGATCATCTCCTGAGCCACGGTTCGGCGTTTTACCAGGCGCGCGTATTTCAAAAATTTGTCGACTCGCATCAAAGCACCTCGTTCACGCGCATTTTCTACGCAAAAATCTTTGTCGACCGGGTGCGTTAGTTAAAACCGTTGGTTAAAACTTTGGCCCGACTCTTGATTTTAATTATAGACCTAATTTGAGGGTTTGGACGGTTACTCGCTTTGTTCCTTTCTCCGATCTTTGTGTAATCTCCATAGCAGGAAACAATTTTCTACAAAAGGCTCCACTTTGCCCAATTCCGAGAGGTATGTCAAGTGCGCCGATATAGAAGAGAGGTTCAAGAGCAGGTGCGCGGCGTCCATCTCCAGCCCGTTGGAGACGCCAACGTGAGATAAAATTTCCTCACGGGTTAGGGGTCTCTCCGAGTCCATCAGGGTTTTTTCCACAGCGTCGGAAATCCAGGCGAGTCCCTTTCTGTTGTGTTGCACCAGCTCTCTTACATCTTGAGTCGCCGGCGCGTGGCAGGGTACAAACCATTGGGCTTCAGCCTTCTCGATCACGTCCAGGGTCTTGTAGGCGCTCATCACGTCCAGCATCACGCAAAAACGATACTTGGCGAGAATACCAGGATCGAAGAGGGCATCGGCCAAGAAGAAAACCCCGTCCAACGTCTTCACCCCAATCATGTCGAGGTAGTGTCCAGGGAGCGGCACCGCCACCAAAGCTGTATCTTCTATCGGGTTAGCCTCCAAAGACTCGAAAGGCCCAATGAAGGTTACCTTAGAAGCTTTGGCCTCGATAAATTTTCCGCGAATATCTTTGAACGGCCAAGCTGCCCAGAGGAACAGCGGTTCCAACGAGGGCCTTTCCGTGAGCGTCCCCTCGACGCGCGTCGCCCAGACCTGACAGCCCGTGCGTTTCTGAATAAATGCGTTGGCCCCGATGTGGTCGGCGTTGGAATGCGTGTTCACGATGGCTCGAAGGGGTACTCCTTTCCTTTCTTCATTCAATAATTTCAAGAGTTTTCGTCCTTGGTCGTCGTCCAAGCCAGTGTCGATCAAGTAGCCTTGCCCATTCTCTTCGTAATAACCGATATTGACGCGACCCGGAATATACCACGTGTGTTCCCCCAGTTGCTTCAGTTCCAAAACATTCACCTTCCTAAATTCAAGTTCCTTAACTTCAAGCTCAGGGAGACAGAGTCCGTTGGTAAAAAAACTAAGCGGCTCGTACAGCTCATTCGTCGCTGGTTCTCTGCTTATTGGTCCCTGCGGGATCCTCGAGGGGTTGCGGGGTGCGTACAGGAGCGTTCAGATAATTTCACAGATCTTTTTGCCGTATTTGCTTGGAAGTACCTTAATATTAGCCGAAAACAGCCTGTAAAGTTGGGTGAGAAACTTAGGGAAAAACGTGTGTTCTCCCAGTATTGGCCCCTCTAAAACCTTCCTGATACCTTTCCATTGAAACCGTTCTAATGTCTTTCCATATGTCTTTCCATATATCTTTCCATTAGAGCTACCGTCTCCACGTGGACCGTTTGAGGAAACATGTCGAAAACCCGTAACGATTTCAGGCGATAACCGCCTTCTCTCAAAAATTTTGTGTCCCGCGCCAGGGTAGCGGGGTTGCAGGATACGTACAGAACATGCTGAGGTTCAAACTCCAGAATTTTGTCCAAAACGGCGCGCTCACACCCGCTTCGAGGTGGATCTAACACCACGAGGTCATATCCTCCAGGTAGAGACGCATGGCCATACGCTGGCAGATCCCGTAGCACGTTCTCCGCCCTTCCCTCGACAACATTGACGTTGGATATTCCATTGTTCTTCAGGTTCCGCACCATCAGCTCAGCAGCCCCGCGCCACTCCTCCACGGCCGTCACCGACCCCAATCCCGCAAGATAGCAGGTCAAGGAGCCCACGCCGCTGTAAAGCTCCAGAATGCGGAGCGTTTCGGGCTTCTCGTCCTGAACCAAAGCTCGCACGTAACGATAAAGTTTGGCCGCCTGTTCGACGTTGATCTGGAAGAATGAGGATGTGTCGTAAGCGAGAGTCCACTCGTCTAGACGTTCACCAATGAGACCGCTCCCTTTTATCGCCTCGGTCCGGTCTCCGAGAATGACGTTGCCAGGCTGCGAGTTGTGGTTCAGGGTCAGGGTCGTGATCTCCTTCAGAGGCCGGCATAGCCCGGCGATACTCTTCATGCTCTGGGCATTCAGGCGTCCGGCGACGACGAGGGAAACCAGCGTCTCCCCCGTGTGGAGCCCCGCCCTCAAGACCAGGTGACGCAGCCCCCCGCTCCGAACCAAGCCGGGTTCCGCATGAGCCCGTTCATCGTACACGTCTAACGCTAAGCTCGGTAGCTCTTTTTGCAATAGGCTAAAAAGCCTGTTCAGTGGAGCGGCGTTGACCGGACATGTCTCCAAGGGTACCAGCCAATGGCTGCCCGTTTCATAATAGCCAGCGATGGGTTTTCCCTTGATCTTGCGGATGGGGAACGATGCTTTATTGCGGTATTCCCATTGCCGCGAGCTAGGTATGCACTGAAGACCGGAATCACAACTGGAATCGGGGTCGGAATCGAGGGAAAGATTTCGGAGGTCGAAGCCTCCGAGGCGTGTCATCGCGTCTCGTACCAGGTCGGCTTTGATCTCTAATTGGAGTTCGTAAGAGGCGTGTTGGAGCTGGCATCCTCCACAAGTCCCAAAAACGGGACATGCCGGTCGGACTCTGCGGGGATTGCTTGCTTTCACGCGGATGACGCGCGCCAGAGAAAAGTCCTTTTTGCGCTTCGTGACCTCCGCCTCCACTACTTCGCCAGGCAAAGCGCCTTCGACGAAAATGACTCCCTCTCGAGTGCGCGCGATGCCGCTGCCATCGCTGGATATCCTGTCAATCATCAATTCCACAGTCGGCCCTATAGTCGGCTCTATGGCGTCCTTTGTTTTCTTCGACTCTTGCATTCGTTTCGCGTCTCGCATCTTACAGGCCCCCCAAAAAATCCACTCTCGAAAACATCATACCTCAAAATACTGCAAAGCCTTTTCAACAACAACAAAGCCTTTTCAACAACAAAGCCTTTTCAACAACTCATAAACGGCGCCGCGCGCACAAAAATACCCGGCAGGAGGTTAGCTGTCGGGTTTGGAATTAAAAATCCCTGTCGCCGTCATAGGCATACAGGAGAACATTTCTTATCTTATTCGGTAAAAAAGGGCGTCAGTTCACCAAGAAAAGCAGCAGATCTCGCTTTTCTTTCATCACGCGAGTCCATCACGCGAGCCCTTTTTCGAGTAGCTCGTACAGGTGAACCATCCCTAAAGGGACTTTCCCCCCCGTCTCCACGACGATCAACACGCTGATCTGGCGTTCTTGCATGATCCTGACGGCATCAACGGCTAATCGCTCCGGCTCGATCATGCTGGGAGCACGGGTCATGAAAGCCTCGATCCGTTGGTTGAGGGCCTCCACTCCATTCCGCTCGAGCAGTCGGCGCAAGTCCCCGTCTGTGAAAATGCCTTCCAACTCTCCTATCTCCCCCACAACGCAGGTAGCGCCATATTTTTTGTCCGTTATCTCGAACAGGGCGTCTTGCACCGAAACATCTTTCCTCACTTTCGGAAGCTGATTCGGAGAGCCCATCACGTCGGCAACCCGCGTCAACAGGCGGCGTCCCAAGGTTCCCCCTGGATGGAACGCGGCGAAATCCTCCTTGCGTAGCCCGCGCAGCCGAGTCACCATACCGGCGAGCGCGTCGCCGAGCACCAGTTGCAGCGTCGTGCTACTGGTGGGGGCCAGGCCCAGAGGGTCCGCCTCGGACGACACCCCCGCGTCTATGACGATGTCCGCGTGTTTCGCGAGAGGAGAATCCGCATTTCCTGTCACCGCGATCGTCAAGGCCCCCAACCGCTTGAAGTGGGGCAACACTGCCAGCACCTCCGCCGTGCTACCGCTGTTACTGAGGAAAAGAGCCACGTCTTCGCGGCGAACCATGCCCAGATCTCCGTGAACCCCTTCCGCGGCGTGGAGAAAAAAGGACGGTGTTCCCAAAGAGGCCAGGGTCGCGGCGATTTTACGCCCGATATGGCCAGACTTGCCCATGCCGATGACGACAACCCGCCCCCGACACTGGTAGACGGCGCGCGCCGCCCGCACCAGCTCCGGTCCGATCCTGTCCGCCGCCCGTGTCAGCTCGGCAGCCTCGTCCAGAATGACGCTTCTCGCGGTTTGTATCAACGACTCATCACCACAGGAAACTCCCTCTCGCTCCCAGGGTAAATCAACGTCACCTATTCGCTCTTTGCCATCCATTTGCCCTTTGCCATCCATTTGCCCTTTCATGAAGATCTCCTGTACATCTTTTCTTCATTATTCTATTATTTCACTATATTATTCTATTATTTCACTATTTTATTTCGCGCTTCGTGTATCATCAGCACTTGATCCAAGAAATCGCCCATCTCCGCTAGCGGGATCATATTAGGACCATCGCTTTGAGCCGCGTCGGGACAGGGATGCGTCTCGACGAAAAGCACGTCGATACCCACAGCCGTCGCCGCCCGGGCTAAAGGCAACGCCATTGATCGATCCCCCCCGCTGGACCCGCCCAACCCCCCCGGCTTCTGGACACTGTGCGTCGCGTCGAAGACCACAGGACAACCCAGCGCCCGCATCGTCACCAAGGACTGCATGTCCACCACCAACTGATGATAGCCCATCGTCGTCCCCCGCTCGCAGAGCAACACACGGCTGTTGCCCGCTTCCCGGCACTTGTTCACCACATTCGCCATATCCTCGGGAGCGAGGAATTGAGCTTTTTTGATATGTAAGATTTTGCCCGTCGCCGCGGCGCTTACCAGTAGATCCGTTTGACGACACAAAAACGCCGGGATCTGTATGACGTCCACCACCGCGCTCACGTCTTCCGCCTGCCACGGCTCGTGAATGTCCGTCACCACGGGAACGCTCAGCTCCGTCTTGATCCGCGCGAGCTGCTCTAGGCCTTTGACAATGCCCGGACCGCGCCAAGAAGCCATCGACGTTCGGTTGGCCTTGTCGAAAGACGCCTTGAAAATATAGTGGACCCCTCGCGCCGCGCAGACGTTTTTCATTGTCCGAGCGATCTTCAAACCGAGATCCAGGCTTTCCAGAGAACAGGGGCCCGCCATTAGCGTCAGCTTTCCGTCGCCGACGGTAAAATCACCTATTCGATAGTTCGCGTCGAGCCCGTTCCTTTCGTTCATATTCATCCGATCCTTCATGTTCATCCGATCCTTTCAACGTACTAGTTAGTTTATTCAGATTATTATATGTAATTCCACTATGTAACTTCTCTATTGTGGAAGTTATTATACCTTCGGTCGCGGTGGCGATGACTGTTATAATTATGATAAGCGATCTACAAAGGAGCAAAACGTCATGGCGGACAATCAGGAGTGGAGCACGCAAACACGAAAGGAACAAAATGTTTCGACACCACCCGATGCAGCGACGCGCGTAGAGGGCTCGCCAGCGGAAAATCCATTCTATAACAATGAAGCGCCCCAATTCTACGGCGCTCTTAAAGGTTATTTCTATACCCCTAAGCGGGGCGACATTTGGGGCGCCTTTTGTTTTGTATTTAATGTAAGCACTGGCGAAGGTCTGACGAACGTTTTTTGGGTAACGCGCCAACTGGAGGTTCCCTTCATTGACGTGAACATGGGATGGAGGGAACTCAGTAACGCCATCTCCAACATGGGTGTTTACGAAAAAAGCGTGGGAGATCAGTTGAACAGCGTCATGCTCGAAATTTTTACCGTTTCCGCTCGAAAAGAACTGAATCATGATCTCGGCTCGGCGCAGCGTTTAGTGTCTCTTTCCACGGAGCTGCGCCATCATTTTGAACGTACGGCTCACTACTTCCTCGAATTCACCATAGCGTTCGAGTCCCTATCTCGCCAAGATCTGGTAGATGCTGGGGTACTGCCGGAAAGTGCAGAAGAGTCCGCCGGTGTTTCCCAATTCGAAGAAAAAGGAAAATCTTTGACCGGAACTCTGATCACCTGCTTGCCCGTTATTGACCCGACGCGTGGCATTCCCGTTTCTGAACTCAGACCCGGCGATGTGCTGGAGGTCAAAATGCAAGGAGGTGTAGGCGCGGGGGACATGATTCAAAAATACCTGACCTCCACGCACCAAGACGCGGCGTTCCCTGTGTTGTCCGTCGAGAGAAAAAACGACTCAAAGACCTATATTTTTTTAGACATCAACGACGAAATCGAGGGCCTGATCACCGTCACCAAAGACCTTCGTCTACGTAGACTGGTACAGGGAGCTTCTACCAACAAAACGATGATCATCAATGTGGACAATATCATCTTTTTCGGAACCCTGATTATGGCTGCCATTATGATATTGCTCGTCATCCGGTTTTTGATTTTTTAATCTTTCCCTCTTAAATTAAGTTTAAATAAGTTCAAATGTTTACGGGAGGCATAACGCGTTGATATGAAAAAATTTTTTGTTCTGACCCTCATTCTCGCCGTTGGATGGGGGATATGGTACGCCTTTTTCAGAAAAGTTCCTGTAATCTACGAGCTGCGCACGGAAAAGGTCGACAGCGGAGACATTACGGCTACGGTCACGGCAAGCGGCAAGCTCAACGCTGTGTCCGTGGTGGAAGTGGGCACCCAAGTATCGGGCACCATTCAGGAAATTTACGTGGACTACAACTCTCCCGTAAAAGAAGGGCAGTTGATCGCCCAGTTGGACCCAGCGGTTTTGCGGTCGCAATTGATCGAAAGCCGAGCCAACTTAGAGGTCGCCGAGGCGGGAGTGGGAAGCGCCCAAGCCTCTTTGATCGACTCTGAGCGAAAGCTAAAGCGTAATCAGGAACTCTACGCGCGCAAATTGATCTCACAAAGCGAGTTGGAGGGGTCCCAAACCGACGTACTGCTCAAGCGGGCCCAGCTGCGGGAAAGCAAAGCGCGAGTCACTCAAGCAAAAGCCGCTGTGGAACGCGCGGAGACCAACTTGGATTTCACTCGTATCACCTCGCCCATAGACGGGGTCATTGTTTCTCGCCAAGTGGACGTAGGGCAAACGGTAGCGGCCAGTTTTCAAACCCCCACGCTTTTTAGCATAGCGAGAGACCTGACGCGAATGCAGATCGACACCAGCGTGGACGAGGCGGATATCGGCCGCGTCGCCAAAGGACAGGACGTGGATTTTCACGTGGATGCCTTTCCCGAAGAACTTTTCATCGGCAAAGTCGTTCAGGTTCGCATCGCCCCGACAACCACGGATAACGTTGTTACTTATACCGTCGTCATCCACGTGGACAACAACGATCTTCGCTTGAAGCCGGGCATGACCGCCAACGTATCCGTCAAAACCGACAAACGTCAGGACGTGTTGAGGATCCCAGCGGCGGCCTTACGCTTTAGACCTCCCCAGGATCTATTGGGGGCGTTGTCCATCGCCTCCGAAGACAGGCGGCAAAGGACTTCGAGCCTGAACGCAGGAAACGTTTGGGTTGTTCACGACAACCAATTGGGCCATAGAGTTTTTGTGCAGACGGGTATCACCGACAGTAGCCGGATCGAACTCGTTTCGGGTGACCTTAGGAACGGCGACGAGCTGGCTGTCGCGGCCATCGCTCCCAGCACGGGACAGCGAGTTCTCTTCTAGTAGAATGGAGAAGAAACTAAACGATTCGCACAGCTCCTTCGTCGCTGGCTCTCTGCTTATGCTGGAATCGGCATCTTCGATCTTCAACGAAAGGACCTTGATCGAGGTTTGCGGCCTGGTCAAGATTTACCGCACGGGAGAGATGACCCTGCGGGCTTTGGATGATGTGTCTTTTTCCGTGAAGGCGGGAGAGTTCGTTTGTGTGATGGGACCCTCCGGCTCTGGCAAATCCACCATGATGAACATCCTGGGATGCCTCGACGTTCCCTCCCAGGGACGCTATATTCTGGACGGCGTCGATATCAAAAAACAAAATCGCTCGGAGCTGGCCCGGATACGAAACCGCAAGCTAGGCTTCGTTTTTCAGGGATTCAACCTTTTGCCTCGCGCCAACGCCATCGAAAATGTGGAGCTGCCGCTTCTGTATCGCAACATTCCGTCTCGGGAACGCCACAAGGCCGCTCTTGCCGCCCTTGAACGCGTAGGACTGGGAAACAGAGCGAGTCACAAGCCCAATCAGATGAGCGGGGGCCAGCAACAACGCGTGGCCATCGCTCGAGCGCTGGTAGGCAAGGCTTCGGTTATTTTAGCCGACGAGCCCACGGGAAACCTGGACACGAAAACCAGCGAGGAGATCATGCGCCTTTTTTCGGACCTGAACCAAGAGGGCATTACTGTCGTTCTGGTAACCCACGAGCCAGACATTGCTTTGTGGGGTAGTAGAACTTTGCGATTTCTCGACGGCAGACTTGTTGCCGACGAAAAATCGGTGGAGTCTAATTGACGTATCTGGACATACCCAGTAGAATTTAAAGCATGACATTCAACGCGAGGGTGGCGGAACTGGTAGACGCGCCAGACTTAGGATCTGGTACTTTTGGGTGTAGGGGTTCGAGTCCCCTCCTTCGCACCAAAAACAAATTCAAACCGATTGATTCAAGTATAAAAACTCCGTTTAAAACGGAGTTTTTGCTTTTCAAAAGTCTACCTGAGTATGCCCCAAGATGCTAAAATCTATTTGTGAGTTGTGCACAGACTAGTACACATTGAGAGTTTTATTGCTTATGTGTACAAAAATTATGAACTCAGGTCTGAACTGATGGGAATCGTTACGTGTTGTGACGTCAATGCGCTCCAATTGGGTGCTTAGATTTAGAAAGGGATACAAGTGGCTTTGGCTGAACTTCAAATACGTCACATTGTATTTCCCCCTCCCATGCCTCGAATTTCAAACGAGGATAATTACCACGATGCGGTTAAGCATCGAAGTAGGAATATAATAAAAATGGACTGAAAAATTTAACCCTTTGGTGTCACTATAAGGAGATGTATCGAATATGTGGACTCTGCTTATCAGGTGGATTTTTCTTTATTTCGTTTTATCTTCCATGCTACGCTTTGCGGCCTTGCGTGTCCCGATTGTACGGAATATTTCTATTTGACAACCTTTGATGCGGTGGAGAAATGGGTACGCTCTCATTTCCCACCGCTCACATTGTATAGTGAATCAAGATAAAAGGCCTGAAGTTAGAATAGTAAAAAGCCAGCATATCAAGGCATTTATGTGAAAAACATTTATGATTCTTAAATTAATTCGCTATACTCATGATAGACTTTCTTCAAAAAAAAGCCCAGGCATGCGGCGAGAATTCATTGTGGCGCAGCCACAAAATATCCCCAGACTCGTTCCTCATTCCCCGGGCAGAGAAAAATTTCCTCTGACGGATGGCGATGAATCAAAAGATTCTCATAGGGGTTTTGAGAGCTTCCATCGCATGCACCATGTAAAACATCCTTATCTCTGACACCCACGTGAAAGATGTCCATACTGGCTTCTATTCCCAGGAGATAATCATGAAACCCACCCCCCGGAACGCCAGGGTTAACATGAGACCACTCGGTGTGGGTGTATGTCGCATTCGTCAACTCGCTGCTGCTATACGGAGGCGTATAGGAAAAATCTCTTGCCATTTGAGGGTCACCGTCAAACGGTAGAATACACTCTCCGTTGCCATAGATTTTGAAGTTGATTGCGTAAAACAAAAACCACTGTTTCCCCCATCCAGGGAGGGAGAAGTTATTGTAAAGAGTACAGCCCTTTTGCGCAATCGTTTTCAACGTCGCCGAATGAGTCAAATTACTTCTGAATCGATCAGGTAATCTCATTTCTTGTCCTTTAAATACATCTAAATCGTGCATAAAGCCAGCCAGGTCTTTGTAACGCCGCTGCAAATGTAGTTGCTCTTGCAAAGTGACGGCTGCAGGAATTATCAGGGATCTGAGCCATAGAAAAATGTCCTCTGTAAATTGTACATAATCCTCCCATAAACGATCAAATTCATCGTTAAATTCTTCTTTAATCAAGTCGATAAGCAAGAAAAGGAACCAGGGGGCGTTTGGCCGTTTCCTTATGTCTTGCAAAACGTTATTGAAAACGTCCATCACCTTCTGCCGTTCGTTCACGCTCGTGCAATCACTTTGCAGCTGTTCGATATAGGATTGTACAGTCGGGGAATTAAGGTTTGCGGCAATTGGTTCATGACCCTTCAAGACATCCTTCAGGACCTGCCAGTAATTTCTGTTCATCAAAAACGCTTGCTCCCTGGAGTTCTCGGACGCCATACCGTTCCAACTTCCCAGGTTATTGTTCTGCAAGGCATTGTACAGATAGCGCCAGTAACGTTCAAGTTGTTGACGGAACGCGAATGTTACTATGCCCACTGGGTTCATATTCATAAAAAGCAACGTTTTCGCCACCGCAGCAGTAACTGCTGCATCTTGCACAAGCGGTTTAGCAGGGGTAAATTGCAGATAAGCATTATTAATTTCGCCCATTTCTATAGTCAGGGCGTTGTCTTTTTGAATCGTAAAGTTATTGTACGCTCGTGGGTCTGGATTAAAATGCCCCGCCAGGTTTAGCCGTAATTCTCCATGGAAAGCCTGACGAGAAAACATAATTTGGTCGATATTCCAGGCCAGCCGCCATTGAGTGCCATCACGCACCAATATTTGACGATTCGCGGCGGGCAAACACAATTTATCGCACCATTGATTGAGTCGAATGTCCAACGCATGCAACCCAGCGGCAGCGCTTGGGTCGCTAACAACATCTATCCATCCGCTGTCGGCGAGAGCAACACCGCTCATTCTGATGGTCAGCGTCCCCACAGCAGCCCCATACTGCGCCAGGCCCAGAAGCAACAACCAATTCGCTTCATCCTGACTGAGGGCAATTTCATGTTAGTCTTGCGGGGGTGTTTGATATTAGCCTGGCCGAGGGCGCAGCAAAAGGACTACTTGCGATGATAGTTTCAAGCATAATTGGTGCAAATGTAGCCAGAGTAGCATCTCAAGTTCTTATTGGATGGATTCCGATCATTGGAAATGCAGTTAATACAACGACGGCGGCGGGGATTACCGAAATGGTGGGTTGGCTGGCTGTTGAACATTTTTATAATGAGCACCATCAAACGGAGGCTAATTCCAGGGTAGAGGCATCCAAGGCCAAAAGGTAACAGGCGAATATGTCCATATCCCAAGGAGGCTAATCTTTCTGCCTTCTCGTATGTAGAGTGCAGCTTACGATTCAGGTAATTCTACATTCCCGAAAATTAGGTACCTTCGCATCTTGGTATCGATCCAGTTATAGCAACGAGTTCGATCTAGACAACGAAATCTAGACAACGAAATCGAGAGAAAAGTTGTTGTTGCAACGATTTATGGAAAACTGCGTCCAAATCAACATAAGGTATTTTCGACGCATTTATTGCATCTAAATTCACTGATACCAATGTATTTACATTGAAAACTTCGTTGCGAAAGTTGAGATACATCAAATAAAAGACGGCCCAACCATTCAAACACCATTACTTTCTTCCGTTTTAGATGGTTCCTCCCGTTCAATGTGAATTTGCATATACAAGCGGTCAAGTATTATTTTCATTTCAGAAGATGTTTTTTCATTAATAGCAAATACGATTTATCGTTTATTTCTATTGTTAATGTACGAACATCATCAAAAGAAAAACGGTTGTTATTTACGAATTTAAATATATTTTTTACATTGTCGAAAAATTCCATTATATAAACTCCTCTGTATAAACGAATAAAGTTTCCGCCCTCTCTCGGGTTCTTATTCTCCGATTATATGCTGAAAAATGATTTTTACGCAGACGCTTAATATTTTCCTCATGTTACCCTCTGTCAAATATCGCCCCGAACTCTGAACGCTATACTATAATTAAGAAGCAGAGTGTCAATGGGAACAAGGAAGAGAGGTTTAGTTATTGGATATCAGCAATATTGTGGAAAAATTGTGGACTACTGGAATAACGAATATTGCCGTTTTGTCGCTGGTTTCATATCAGGCTTACCGAGCCATCCGTACGGCGTGTTGTTAGGGGGTAGCGGGGCTGTTATTGATTCTTGGCTGTCTGCTATTGATTGATTTCAATGCCAGCACTGTCCGTGCACAAAGATAGAAGGGAGAAACGATTATGGGAATATTGAGCAGGTTTACAGACATCATGAGCGCGAACATCAATTCACTTCTTTCCAAAGTGGAGGCGAGCAACGCGGATAAGTTGCTGGAAAAATATATCAAGGACGCGAAGGATAACGTCGCCCAAGTGAAGGCGGAGGCGACCGCGGTGATCGCCGAAGAAACAGGGCTAGCTCGCAAGCTGGCCGACAATGAGGCGGAGTGCAAGAAGTACGAGAACTACGCCGCGGCCGCCGTCAAAAAAGGCAACGACGACGACGCCAGAAAGTTTTTGACTCATAAGAATCATCTGGAATCCGAAAGAGCGAACTTATCCACCCTATACGCTCGTGCCAAAGACAACAGCGGGAAGATGAGGCAACTGCTGAAAAAACTGACTGACGACATCTATGCCGCGGAGAGCAAGCTGGGCGAGCTGAAGCGGAATTTGGCCGTGGCGCAGCAGCAGGAGAAGCTGAACAAATTCGACGAAAAGTTCGGCAGTAGCCCCTTGAGCGGCGTGGACAGCTTGTTCGACGCGGTGCAGAAGCGGGTGGATGCTGCGGACGCCGCCGCGACTCTCGACAAAGAGTTCGTCAAAGGAGCGCGGGAAGTCGAGGATTTAGCGAAAAAATACGACGCGGCCACTCAGGAGGCCAAGGTTGATCTGGTGGAAGACCAGCTCGCCGCGTTGAAAGCCAGCCTCGGAAAACAATCGTAAGCGAGCCCGGAAAAAACGCGGAGGGGACAAGATGACAACAGAGGTTCATATCAATACCGAAACGTTCATATGCCAATCCTGTGGAGGCACTATGAAGTTCGACATCAAAAAGCAGGTATTCGCGTGCTCGGCATGCGGTAACGAGTACGACTTGCAGACGCTCTCCGACACTGTCAAGGAAAACGATTTCAGCTCATACCTGGAGCGCGAAAGGGCGACTATCCCGTTTCAGGGAATGGCGGTGGTTACCTGCCGACAGTGCGGCATGGAGATATCTTTTTCCGATGCGCAATTTTCGGCCACCTGCCCCATGTGCGGCTCCACTCAGGTCGCCGTGTCGAAGCAAAGCGCAGGGATTCCGCCGGACGGCGTCATTCCGTTCAAAATCGACAAACAAGACGCGCAGCAAAGGTTTAGGGCATGGGTAAAAAGCCGCTGGTTTGCCCCCAACGATTTCAAAAACAGATATTCCGAGGGCGGACTGGCCGGCTTGTTTCTTCCGTTTTGGACATACGACGCCTACGCCGTCTCCCGTTATAAAGGAAGGGGCGGAAGAGACAGGAGGGAGAAGGGCAGAGACGGCAAGGATAGAATCGTGACGGACTGGTATCCGGTGAGCGGCGTTGTGAGCGCCTCCTTTGACGACATACAAATTTGCGCCTCCCACAAGGAGGAGAACGTCGAAGGGATACTGCCTTACGGCACCACCACCAATACGAAACCTTTTTCAATCGGCTATCTCTCGGGTTACTACGCGGAAGTCTACAAAATAAAGGCGGACGCGGGCTTCGAGAGCGCGAAAAACATCATGGAGAATAAGCTGCGGAGCTTGGCGGCGAGGGACATCAAAAGGCAATATGACAGGGCGGACGTGCGGTCGCTGATCACGAAGTATTCTAACGTGACCTACAAACACGTGCTCCTCCCCCTTTGGAGTTCTGCTTTTGGTTACAAGGGAAAGACCTATAACTACGTTATCAACGGCGAAACCGGCAAAGTCAGCGGCAGCAGGCCCTACTCCGCGATCAAAATCACGCTGGCAGCCCTCGGGGTTGTGGCGGTCGTTGCCGCCTGGTACATGATGACGCATTGATAGGCACAAAGGTAATATAAGATTATATATAGAGGTGAACGGTAAATGGCGTGGTTTGGACAAGGGAAGGACACTATCGAGTGGGAAGAATTCAGGGACGACGTTTTGTTCTACAAATGGCCCGCCAATGAGATAAAAAAAGGGTCGAAACTCATCATACGCGCGGGGCAGAACGCGATATTTTACGCCAATGGGGCAATCGAGGGCATATTCAAGGACGAGGGAAATTTTGACGTGGAGACGCAGATCACCCCGTTCCTCTCCACGATGAAAGGCGTTTTCTCGCTAAGGTCAGACACGGGGATGAGGGCGGAGATCTATTTTGTCAACGCGAAACAGTTTTTGCTTCCCTGGGGAACGAGGCAGCGCATCATGATTCCGACGCCGGAAGTGCCTTCGGGAATTCCCGTGGGCTGCCACGGGAATTTGGTTGTGGAGTTTCGCGACTACCTGACCTTTATCAAAAAAGTGGCGGGTGTTAAATCCACCTATTCGCTGGACGAGATCTCCGAGCGCATAATGGGCAACCTGAATCCCATCATCGCCGAATGTATCCTGGGCGGAGAGCAGCAGCTCGGTATGAACGCGCTGGTGGCCTTGCAGGCAAGCAGCCGCACCCTTGGCAAAAAAATGATGGCGGAACTTGATCAGGAGCTTTTTGACATCGGCCTTGGAGTGGCGGACCTGGACATCCTCGCCATCAACTATCCCAAGGAAGTTCAGGCAATGGCCGAAAAGGTGGCGGCGCAAGCCTTTGTGGGCGACGTCGGCAAGTACGCGGCCATCTCTATGGCGGACAGCATGGGCAAGGGGGGCGTAGGCGGCGTAGCGTCCGATATGGCGCAAATGGCGATGGGTATGCAGATGGGGCAGCAGATGAGCCAGCAGGCGATGAACCATATGCGGCCGCCTATGCAACAGCAGCAGCCCACGCCGACGGGAGACAAGTTCTGCCCTAAGTGCAGAAAAATGGTCACTTCCAACTTTTGCCCGGACTGCGGCACGCAAACTGTTTAAAAAGCGGCGACTTGGTATAATACGAATCGCGCAGAAAGAGGGAAGGAGCTAAACGGAGATGTCCACGACTTAAAAAGCGTACTGTTCGTGGTGTGGAAAACTTTCCGAGCATATACTGGTTGAGACAAATTATCTCAGCCGCAACGAATCCTGGTGCGCGGAATGCGGTCAAAGGACGGTGAGATGTATAGCGTTTGGGTGTTCCAACATGGCGAAATACGCGCCGGAGTATTCCGGAAAAGACTCCATTTTGAGTTCCGGTTACGAAGGCGTTTCGAACTGGTTCAAGGGGGATTATTATTGCAGAGAGCATGACGGTAGCATCGCGGATTTTAGCAAACTGAACGATACCCTCGACGATCTGAAAAACTACAAAGAAATGTTCGAGCGCAGATGCACGAATTTGAAATCTATTACCGCTGTAGGCGCTTTTGCCTTCGCGTCGGTCGCGATAATTACTCCAGTTTCTTGGCTGGCCGCGCCAAAATTGGCGGCTTGGCTAGGCTCTATGGGGTTGCTGGGGGCGGCGTCCACGGGAACTGCCATCTCCACGTTGCATGGCGCCGCTTTGATCAGCGCGTCGCTTGCCGCGATCGGGCCGGGAGGTATGGCCGGAGGTAACATGTCTCTTGAATCATTTGGGTTCTGTAGAGACTGAAATTTTTATTGCCAGTTTATTGAAAGACCCGTTTGACTATACAACTTGGCAACGTGAGCATTTTGCAGATGTTTCTCTGGAAGATTTCAATAGACAAGCGATACAATGTGACAAAGGACATCCTTTTTCTCCGCAAGTATAGAACGAGGTTGGCTGGAACCAATGTCATAAATTTTAGCTGCACACAATTTTGCACACGTGACAAAACAATATCTCCCAAAACCCCGATTGTCAAACCGTTTACCATACTTGTTCGAGTCCCCTCCTTTTCTTTGATGGGATAGACGCGGCTTCATTTGGGGTCATTGAAGGCGCGTTGTCCGTTTTTTGTTTGCTCGCTCTATTGAAGATTCCTTGGTTAAGGATGCTTTCTTGCAGGAGATAGCTTCTAGCTTTACTAATTAGAATATAAGGTGTAATATGATGTTATGGATAAGATATATAGTTCGAGGTAAGCGGCAGAATTTCTTGGCGTCAAAGTAAAAACTCTACAGAAGTGAGATAGGAAAGTGAGACAGGGAGGATCAATTAAAACCCACTTCACGAAGTAAAATAAATCGGAGGATTTATATCGAGAACCAATTAAGAGATTTTCTGTGTTTGAAGTCGGAAGATTCTCGTGTCAGAGTCGTTGCGTATTGTCGGGTTTCCAGCCGAGCTCAGAAGCCCGACTTAAGAAATCAGTAAACAGTTACTGAATAATATTGCGGCGAATTGGGGCTACGAGATGTCGAGTTTATTTGCGAAGTTGGTAGTGATCTAATCGGTTTCGAGTGGTTTGAGCGCTTTATTAAAGATCATTTTTGTGAGCTAAAAATTTGGGACAGCAAGGAATTGAGTCCAGAGTAAGAAATGATCCAGGATTTAATGACGATAGTTCATTGTTTTAGCTCAAGGTTATATGGGTTACGAAACTACAAAAAATCCTTAAAGGAGGCGCTGGAACATGATTATAGCTTACAAGACAGAAATAGATCCAGTGTCTGAGCAGATTGAGAAGATATCTCGAACTATCGGCGTTTGTCGTTTCGTGTATAACCTATTTATAGCCACGAACCAGCAAAACTACAAAGGGGGTAAAAAGTATTTTAACGTTTATGCTTTTTCTAAGTGGCTGAACAATGATTATCGCGAGCTTCATTTTGAAAACTCATGGATTCGAGAAGTGTCCTCAAAAGCTGTAAAGCAGACTATTATCAATGCTGACTTAGCTTGCAAACGGTTTTTCAAGATGAAGAAAGGATTTCCAAAATTTAAGAGGAAACATGATAGCGACACCGGCTTTTACGTTCCTCGTAACAACGTGCCTCGTAACAATGAAAAGGACACGGAAGCGCGGCAGCATCGAATCAAGATACCCACCCTAGGCTGGGTAAAGCTGAAAGAGTATGGGTATATACCTGTTGGGCTATCCGATGGAATAGGTGTTGATTTAGGTATTAAAGAAACAGCTACCGTTTCTAACCATCAGGTTTTTAGCAATATCAACAAAACATCCAGAGTTAAGAAATTAAAACGCAGGCTTAAACGAGAACAATGTAAATTTTTTCGAAAAATTAATTATAGAAAGAAGGTGAAACCTGCTACTGTAAAATTTACGAACCTAGATGAACAGCGTATCAAAGTCCAGAAAGCCTACTACAGACTTGATTGTGTAAGAAAAGACTATATCAACAAAATAGTCTGTGCGCTGGTGATGACCAAGCCAGCCTATATCACAATCGAGGACCTCAATATTCTTGGAATGATGAAAAATAAGCATCTCTCACATCTCTCAAAGGCTATAGCGGAACAGAATTTTTACTGTTTTGAAACCAAGCTGTCTGAGAAATGCAAGAGACACAACATAGAGCTTCGAGCTGCTGACCGATTTTTTCCCTCATCTTTTTTCCTTCATCTTTTTTCCCTCATCTTTTTTCCCTCATCGAAGATGTGCTCGAATTGTGGGGCTATAAAGTGGGGTTTAAAGAAGGACTTGAAACAAGGATTTGAAACAAGGCTTTGAAGCTCGGCGACCGTGTCTATATCTGCCAAGAATACGGGTTAAAAATAGACCGCTATATGAATGCGGTTATGAACCTAAAACATTGTAAACACTATAAAGTAGTGAATGCTATGTACTGTGGGCTACACGGGAATTTAAGCCTTTGGACTTCCGAACAAACTTGAATAGCTTTGGCGAAAGAGGGAAGGATGAAGAAGGATGAAGAAGGAAAAATCTGGACTATTACACTTTTGTGTAGGTTTTCAGTAGCAGAGAAACCGAGATGTTCGATATCGCAATTGTAGGTGGAGGCCCTGGCGGTTACGTGGCCGCTATCAGGGCAGCGCAAATGGGCGCTTCATGCGTCTTGTTCGAAGCGGACGAAGTTGGGGGTGTGTGCCTGAATCGAGGTTGCATTCCGACGAAAACTTTTATCAGGAGCGCTCAGGTGCTGAATATGATAAAGCGTTCCAGGATCTATGGAATTGATATCGCCGAAGTCAAGCTTGACTATCCGCGAGTACTCGAAAGAAAACAAAACGTTGTGAAGCAGCTCACCCGAGGAGTCGCGGGGCTGCTGAAAAAGAACGGTGTCACGCTTGTCAGGCAGCGCGCGGAAATAGTATCGTCCAGCGAGATAAAAACCGAGAGTGAGACCCATCAGGTGAAGAATATCATCCTTGCCACTGGTTCAAAACCCGCCGTGCCACCTATTCCGGGAATAGAACATGCCGTGGACAGCGATTACGTATTGAGTATGAAATCTCTGCCCCAATCAGTCGCGATTATCGGAGGCGGCGTTATAGGCGTGGAGTTTGCTACTTATTTGGCGTCGTTCGGCGTAAAAGTGACCATTGTGGAGATGCTACCCGATATCATCGCCGCCGCGGACGGAGACGTTGTTTCAGTGACCGCCAAGATGCTCAAATCTCTGGGGGTGGTGGTCTGGACCAAGGCGAAGGTCGTTTCGATCGATGCCGGTGGCCTGACGTTCCAGAACAGCGAAGGCGCCGAGCAAAGACTGGACGCGGAAATGGTTCTCTGCGCTTCCGGGAGATCGCCGAACACGGACAGAGACGCATTGGACAAACTGGGCATCCAGCATGTGAAAGGGGCAATTGAAACCGACGACCACATGCGTACGAACGTAGAAAACATTTACGCCATCGGCGACGTCAACGGAAAATGGATGTTGGCCCATACGGCAAGCGCTGAGGGCATCGTCGCGGTGGAAAATATTCTTGGAAAAAATTCGACGATGCGTTATGACCTTATCCCGCAGTGCATTTATACTATGCCTGAGATCGCGTGGGTGGGGCTGACGGAAAAGCAGGCGAAAGAAAAGAGCATCGCCTACAAAAAAGGTGTTTTTCCGATGATGGCCAACGGCAAATCCCTGATAGAAGGAGAAACCGCCGGTATGGTCAAATTGCTGGCCTCGGAATCTGGCGAGCTGATTGGCGGGCATATCGTGTGCACTCACGCCACCGACATGATCGCGGAGATCGTCTTGGCCATACAGATGAAAGGCGCCGCGCATGACGTCGCAAGGACCATCCACGCGCACCCGACCGTCTCAGAAACAGTCATGGAAGCCGCCGAAGCCCTTATGGGCAAGGCGATCCATATCTAAAAATCAAGGGCGACAACTTCTTGATACATCGAACCGCAATCGACCGACGCGGCGTTCCAGTGATGGCGGCGCTATTTTCACCGACAGGGAGACTCTGCTTTATTCGTCCATACAGCCTTTTAGCAAAAGAGACGAGCCGGAGCGGAGCCTGCGCGTTGCAGCCGAGTCGGTCATTTCCTGGGTTGGGAGTCTATGTGTTCAGTGGGAGCGCTTGACTTGTGAGGCACCTAGACTGTAAGGCCTTAGATCCTTAAAAAGACCCGACGAGGGCTTGGACGGCGGAAGGCAGTTACCGCGAGATGCGGGGCGGAACACGACCGGGATATCAATCGGGATATCAAGGCGGCTGTAAATATTCTCAGAGTGGGGGCATCCACTCTTAAACTTAAAGGAGAAGACGTAAGATCGGTTTCAGTCGGTTGTCTTTGTCGATCTTAGAATCCCACAACTTTAGTCGTGGGAGTATGTCAAAGATACTTCACTAAATATCCACTAAGTTCATCTCGCTGTTCACTGTTCATTTTCTCGAAGCGCGAGTTTATTTTGATATATAAATTTTTCATGTTTCAGTCTGCTTTCTAGAATCGCAAATTCATATCGTTACGCAGGTCATTTACGGCTTTTTCTGTCCGTGTTTCAAATTTTTCGCGGCTTTTTTCTTCGGAAACAGCCGCGTCCACGTAGCATATCTCACTTTCAAATCGCTTTTTGTCCATTGGCCAATGCCTCCTTTCAGGAAAATTGTAACGTCGGTCATTATCCATTATCTCATCGTTGATTCGGTATAATATTCTGTCTTTACAGTATTTTACATTTTACGCTTCATTGTAGATAATGACAGGAACTTTAAAAATCAACGAAATGAGTGATGAAATGTCTATTTATGGATATATCCGCGTATCGAGCACAGACCAAAACACCGACCGGCAGATTGACGCGATGAACGGGATAAAAATCCCCAAAATGCAGATATACACGGATAAGCAGAGCGGTAAAAATTTTGAGCGTCCTCAATATAAAGCTCTACTGAAAAAACTGAAACCAGGTGACCTGATTTACATCAAAAGCATCGACAGACTTGGTCGGAACTACGACGAGATTCAGAATCAATGGCGAATCCTTACCAAAGAGCGCGGCGTGGACATTGCCGTAATTGACATGCCACTTCTTGATACCCGGAACGGCAAAGATTTGGTTGGTACGTTCCTTGCCGATATCGTGCTTCAAATCTTGTCGTTTGTAGCGCAGAATGAGCGAGAGAACATCAGGAAACGGCAGAGCGAAGGTATAGCGGCAGCGAAAGCGCGTGGCGTTCATTTTGGTCGTCCTATCAAAAAGCCTCCCGAAAATTTTCACGAACTTGTTCGGGCATGGGAGTGCGGCAAACTGACACTCGAAAAACTTTTAGAAGAAACGAGCTTGAAAGAAGCCACGTTCTATAGACGCCTGAAGGAACTTCGACTATCGAAAAGCAAAGAAACAGTTATCAAAGGGTCGTGCTTTCTTATAAAATCTCAAATTTGAACTTGAAATTTTGGAATAATTATAATGTGGTACTTATTAAAAGTTTAGCTATTTTACGATAAAGCGATGAGAAAGCCAACGGCTTCAGCTGTTGTTGGATGAGATTGGATGAGATTGGATGAGAATCGCAACGCCGCCGTTGGCGGCGTTTGTTTTGTATTTGATTTCTTGCCATATGTCTACTTTCATGCTAAACTCTTTTTATGGCTTATCAATGCGAGATGCAGGGCGGAACACGACCGGGATATTAATTAATGTAGCTGTAAATATTCTCAGAGTGGGGGCATCCACTCTTAAAGTGGTGGGCATCCACTCTTAAATAAAGAAGAAGACGTAAGACGTAAGACCAGTTTCAGTCGGCTGTCTTTGTCGATCTTAGAATCCCATGACTTTAGTCGTGGGGGTATGTCAATTATTATTAGTCAAGTAAATCTTTAATCGTTACGATTCGTTTTACCGACGGATACAAGTCGTCAATCATCATGGTAATTTCGCTCAACACGGTTGACTTGAACTGTGGAAAAGCGTAAAGCACAGTCTCGATTTGATTATCCTCTATAACTTGTGGGAGTAATGTCGGTTTGCCCGTAATTTCAAATACGCCCTTGCTGTGCACCTCGTGGGGGTTGACGTTTACGAGAAACGTATTCGGGTGCGCGACAAACTCCGGCGATATTCTGTTCAGCATTTCCGCGACTGTCAGAATTATCGGCCAAACGGCGACTTTACCCGACACACATAAGTCCGTCAGTTTTTTCGCGACGACGCTGAAATCAAGGGCTTCAATGTCGACGTCTATTCCCGCGCCGTACAGCCACTGGAATAACTCGACGTTGACGACCATATCCCAGTATTCTTTGTCGGGTATTTTGCTGACGTTAATCTGCATACGATTGTCTTTGAGGTACTTTACAGGGTCGCTTATTATTCCGCGCTTGATTGCGGTTTTGTACAAATGGCTGCCGGGGAATGTGTATATCCATAAAAGATAGATAGTCCAATTCTGATGTGCTTTCCACCAGTTGAGCGAATGAACAATCGTCTCGCGGGTCTCTTCCAAATCGCCGAAAATGATGTTGCCGCGCGCCCACAAGCCCACTTGTTTTGCCGCATCAAACGCCGCATCTATTTGCTCGACAGTGATATTCTTGCGCATACTTTTGAGAATCGAGTTGTCCGCGCTTTCCACTCCAAAAAGTATCATGGAACAACCCGCGTCTTTCAACCTTGAAAGTATTTCGACAGAAACAGTATCGACGCGGGTTTGAGCCCCCCAAGTCAAGTTATACGGTTTGATTCTCTCGCAAAATCCGGTTATGAATTCCGCGTTGCCGATAAATAATTCGTCTGCAAATGTAAAATGGGTAAGTTTGTATTTTGCAATCAGCCAATCAAGTTCCTCAAATACATTGTCAAGCGAACGGCGGCGGTATTTTTTGCCGCTTGAATGAAAACAAAACGTGCAGTTGTATGGGCAACTGCGGCTGATCGCGACATTTGCCGCTATAGTTGCAAAACGGTCCGAACTATATAAGCCGTCGCGCACCAAAAGTTCAAATTCAAAACCGTCATAATTGGGGAACGGCAGACAATCAAGATTAGCAATCTCGCCTCGGGTGGGGAGGACGCCAGACTTTGTCGCAACGCCGCAGATTCTCGCGCTATCCGCGTTTGTTTCAATCGCGTACGCCAATTCGTTGACGGTTATCTCGCCCTCGCCGATAACGCCGTAGTCGGCGGTCTCGAACGCTTGCATCGCAACGAGCGGGTCGGCGGTTATTATCCCGCCGCCACATATTGTGACTATATCTGTATCAACCGACTTTGCCGTATCGAAAATTTCTTTTAATATTGCGTACTGTCCGCTCAGTCCGCCGGACAAAACGACATCTATACTGTTGTCGATTATAAAATTTCGCAAATGTTCAAGATGATTTTGTTTATAGTTGAGATTGAGCGTGAACACGTTACGGCCGCTCGCTTTCAGTGCGGACGACACTATACAAAGCCCATACGGAAATGGATATGATATATCATCGCGTTCAGCCATTCGCGGCATCACAATCAAATAGTTCAGCCGCTTGCCGTCAGGGCTGGGCAGCTTAATTATGTCGAGGAACTCCTGTGTAACATGCTCTGGCATATTTTCAGTCATAATGATTCTCCCATTCTTGAAATCAGAACTTTCCGCTTGTCGTCCAAAACTCCATCTCATTTGAACAATCGTCCGGGGCGCAACAGTTCTAGCATTTCGGACGCGTTTTGTATCCGCCGCGAAATAGTATTTTTTCTCCGAATAAATTGATAAGTTTGTTGCTGTATTGATCCAAATAGTCAGCGTCGTGCGTACCGTAATCCGGCAAATTGCAGGCAGCGCAGCACTTGTTTTGCCATCTGCCGCCAATTTGCAGCCGTAGGAATTCACGGCGCGTGTTGCCATTCCAAATCTCGCCGAAACTCTCGCGCAGGATATTGCCGAAGATCACGGGAGCTTCGAGCGCACAGCAACCGCCGACATCGCCGTTAGGCATAATCATCACCATATAGAATGGCATAGCGCAAATGTTGACGCTCATCGCCTTTTGACCCGTGTCTTTACGGAGCGTCAAGTCCCCGCCGAGTGTGTCGTAGTCAATCAGTCGCATAGCCGGGCTTAAATGTTCTATAGCCGCCGTATCGCTTATGCCGTCAAAGATTTTGTGGAATTTTCCTTCGCCGTTCTGCTCATCAAGGGCGATGTCTATAATCTTGACATATAAGTCGGTCTCACACTTTTGTAGGTAAAAATATTCAATATTGCTGACAAATTTATCAAAGTCAACATCAAACCCGCACACGCGCTTATACGCGTCTGCGTCGCATCCTTGCAGTGAAATCCGCATACGGTCAAGACCCGAGTTAATCAGCGTGTCCGACATTTCGCGTGTCAGCAGACTGCCGTTAGTCACAATCTCAACGCGCTCCGCGATATTCTGCTGTTTCGCGAGTTTGACCATATCAGCAATTCGCGGATGCGCCAGCGGTTCTCCATAACCCGCGAAAATGAGCGCTTTCAGGGGTACGGGTAGTTTGGCGAATTCGTTTACGGCGCATTCATACGTCTCAAACGGCATAGTCTGCTTGACAAAATCCATCTTGCAAAGCTGCTCCGCTGAGAGACTATGCACGCAGTAGTTACAGCGAAAGTTGCAATAGTACGACTGAAAAATATGCACCGACATCGGGGAGGCAAGTGGCAGTTGGTCAATCAGCGGTGTGCGGGCTGGTATACTCATAACGTAATCTCCTTGGAAAGAGAGATGGGAAGAGATTTGGAAAGAGATTTAGAAAGAGATTTAGAAAGAGGCAAGCGTTTCAAAATTTCATCTAATGCATTTTGATAAGAGCGGAAATTAGTGTCTTTGTCAAAGTCGAGAGAACGTTTGCGCGCGTTGTTTCCATAACGAACCCTTGTTTGCTCGCTTTGGCGCAATGAAAAAAGTGCTTTTGCATATTCACCCGCACTTCCAATAAGCATACCGTTCACTTCGTGTTCAACGTGCCATTTCCCGACGGGTTCTTTCGACATAACTATTGGCAATCCGACAGCCATGGCTTCAAGAACGGCATTGTCTGTCGTTGCGAATGAATCCGGCTGCAACAGATATCCAAACACGTCAAACTCCCGTAGAACGCGGTACACATCATCTACCCAGCCCGTAAACGTTACGTTCGGGTGAACAATTTTCCCGTCGGATGCCCCGACCATAACGAACCGCGCGTTCGGGATTAACTTGACGGCCGTGTCGACATAATCGAGAAAATCGTGCGGCAACTTCTTGTAGGTCGGGGATCCTACATATCCGATTACAAATCCGCCGCTGTGCAGGGAATAATCTGTCTTCGGTTCAATCTCTGTTGGATCAAAGTCGCCGAAGCCATAGACAAGTGTTGACTTGCCGCGAAATTCCGGCAACGCCAACGTCGCTGGCGTGCTCACCATAATATGGTCTGCGCGGTCACGAATATCGTCCGGCATTTTAGGCCCGACAACGTCGTTGTTGTGATACCACAGGAACAGTCTGCGGTCTTGCGGAAATCTGCGAATCAAATCATTGACCCTGTCGATAGCGTAACTGTCAAAATAACTGACGACAACCGCGTCTGCTTTGTCAATCGCAGAGTCTGAATCAGCGCTCCCAAGTACAGAAACACCCGCCGTCTTGCACCGCTCAATATGATGAAACTTGCGCGGTTCATCAAGTAATAATACACTGTAATTATCGCCCGCCTGCTGCCCAAGACGCGCAATTCCCGAAACCGCCTTACCCACGCCGCCGCCCATATGCGGGATTATATGCAACACATTCATACGCCGTTCAGCCCTTTCGCTATGTTCTTAACCGCTTGTTCGAATCCAATTGTCGGCACAAAGCCAGTTTTAAGTATCATCTGTGAACTTGCTCAATCGCGACTATCAAAAGGCATACTTTTTGACAGGCGCTTTAACACTAACCAACAACAGCAAAATAGCTAAATTTTAACTAAGTATTATACCATAATTATCCCAAAATTTCGAGTTCAAATTTCAATTCTAGGGCTTTATCAAAAAGTATGCCTTTTGATAGCTACTTTGGCATTAATCAACAACAGTTGCTTAACAAGCAACTTCCTCAGATGATTAAATTGCGTCGGATAACAACCTTGCCAGACGCTGCGAGATAATCAGCAATGGCAGTTTGCTCACGAGAGTTTGCTCACGAGGGAATATTCAGAATGACTGAAAATATGCCAGAGCATATTACACAGGAGTTCCTCGACATCATCAAGCTGCCCAGCCCTGACGGCAAGCGGCTGAACTATTTGATTGTGATGCCGCGAATGGTTAAGCGTAATGATATGTCATATCCGTTTGCGTATGGGCTTTGTATAGTGTCATCCGCGCTGAAAGCGAGCGGCCGTAACGTGTTCATGCTCAATCTCCACTATAAACACAATTATCTTGAACATTTGCGAAATTTTATCATCGACAACAGTATAAATGTCGTTTTGTCCGGCGGACTGAGCGGACAGTACGCAATATTAAAAGAGGAAACAAACGATAGAAGAAACAAATGATAGAGGTGATAGAGGAAACAAACCGAGCGCGATCAACACCTGCACAGCCTCGAAGCCGACAGGACGACCAGGTTGGCTGCCACGACGCTGGCTCCCGTGGGCAGGTTCAGAACAAAAGACGCAACCATTCCGGCCAGAAAGCAAAAGACCGAAACCGCTACCGACGCCGCCACCAAACCCTTGAAGCTCTTAGCAAGTTTTCGTGCCGTGACCGCCGGCATGATAATCAAACTCGAAATCAAAAGAGTCCCCATCATGCGCATTCCCAAGACCACTGTCAAGGCGGTTAGAAAGGAAATTAAAAACTGATACCGGGTCACATCAATCCCCAAAGTCCGGGCGTAGTCTTCGTTGTACACGATCAAAAAAAGGCGGTTGTAAAACAGTACGAACAGCCCAATGACAAATACCGCTAAGACAACACTCAAAACCACGTCCTCTCGTGTCATGGCAAGAATGCTGCCAAACATATAGTTATAGACGTCCACGTTGAGCCCCCGCGTCAGAGTCGTCACGATGATTCCGGCAGCAAGTGCCCCCGAAGAGGCGATACCAATGGCCACGTCACCTCCAAAGCGCTTTCTCTGGCTGACGAACATGATGACAAAGGACGCAGCGATCACCAAGGGTGTGGAGACGTAAAGAGGCGGCAGCCCTAAAGCCAACGCAATGGAGAGTGCCGCGAACCCCACCTCGGACAAGCCGTGTCCTATGAGTGAGTAGCGCTTCAGCACCAAAACGACACCCAGGGCCGACGCGCAAAGAGAAACCAAAAGTCCCACCGCCAACCCCCTCATTACGAAGGGATAAGACAACAGCTCAAAAAATTCTTTCCAACTCATCGACTCGAAATATTCCCCCTTTCGAAATATTCCCCCTTAGCAAGGTTGGTGGACACGCAACATATCTCTATATGTAGTATAACATTTGGCTTAGTTGCGGGGTTGGAAATTTAGCAACCGTGAATAGCGCTATTAAAATTCTGGAAAAGAAGCTAATCAGTCTGGGGCCCAGGAACTGGCGCCCCCCAGGAAAAGCAGCTTACGAGCCAACACCGCCACCCTGTCGGCGTAGGTCTTGACGTCGTCGAGATCGTGAGAAACCATCACCACCGTTACCTTCCGCTGACGATTCCAATCGGCGAGCATGGCGTAAAAAGCCTTTTTCGCGTTCGCGTCAAGTCCCGCGCAGGGCTCGTCCAGAAAAAGCAACGCGGGATTGCGGCACATAGCGCGAGCGAGCAACGCCCTTTGCCTTTGTCCGCCCGAAAGCTCCCCGATCTGGCAGGAACCCAGAGCCTCGATTCCGAAAAACGACAGAGCCTCATCCGCTGCGCGGCGATCTTCTTTTGTGTAAAAAGGGAGCCTCCAGCCTGTTTTCTGGGTTCCGGTCAGGACAATTTCCCGCACAGTGGCGGGAAAGTCCCGGTCAGCCGTCTCAGACTGAGGAACGTAAGATATCCGCTCTCTTTCCACAGAAAAAACGGCGGTTCCTTTGGCCAGAGGTATCAACCCCAAAATCCCCTTGATCAAGGTGCTTTTGCCCGAACCATTGGCTCCCACCACACAAAAAAATTCCCCCTCCTCCACTTTGAAGGAAATATCCTCCAGGGCCAGAACGGAGCCATAGGAGACAGAAAGATTCTCGACCGTCAAAACTGGCATCGTTTCAAACTGGCATCGTTTCAAACGGAGGTGGCCGGGTCAGAGTCGTCGGTGGGCCATAATTCCGAAGCGTGCCGCTCCGGCTTCGGCTCTCGAAAAAGCAGCTTCTCCAGTACTTGTTCAATGGACGCTCCCTCGTAAAGAACATCGTGAACACCCTCGGCGATGGGCAGTTCAATATGGACCCTTCTTCCATAAGCCACCAAAGCCTTGACGGTGTGGACGCCCTCCACCACTTGCCCGATTTCCGCGACGGCCTCCTCCACGTTCAGCCCCCGTCCGATGGCGAGTCCCAAGCGCAGGTTGCGGGAATGACGACTGTAGCAGGTGGCCATCAGATCTCCCACCCCAGCCAGTCCCGCCAGGGTTAGGGGTGAAGCGCCGAGGGCCACACCCAGTCGTGTGATCTCCGCTAGCCCGCGGGTAGCCAGGGCGGCTTTCGCGTTGTCTCCGAAGTTCAGGGCCTCGGCAACGCCCATAGCAACGGCAATGACGTTCTTGACGGCGCCTCCTAGCTCGATTCCCGTCAGATCGTCGCTTGTGTAGACCCGAAAATGAGGGCTGTTTAAAATCATCTGCCATTCTTGGGCGGTAGTGTGGGAGCGGGAGGCGATCACAACGGCAGTGGGCAGGTCGCGGACGACCTCTTCGGCGTGACTGGGGCCCGAAAGGGCGCTGTAAGAGATGTTCGGCAACACCTCCTCCATGATCTGGTATGGCAACTTGCCCGACGCAATCTCGATTCCCTTACTCAGGTTCAAAAACTTTTTTTCTTCAAGTTTTAGAGTAAACTCCAAGGGAACCAAACGCAGAAGGACATCTCTTAGACTCTGGGCGGGAAGAGCCAGGATGGTATTTTTCCCGAAAGCGATGGCACTTTCAAGATCGGTATCGGCTCGAACCTCCTCCCGCAATCGACATTCCTTCAGATAACGAGGGTTTGCGCGCTTGACATTGATCGTTTCCGCCTGAGTAGCGCTACGGCACCAAAGTCGGACGTCATTTCCTAGTTTGGCCACATGATTCGCCAGGGCTGTTCCGAAACTCCCAGCCCCCAGTATAGTCAAATTCATGATTCTATCCCTATTCTATCTTTCTTCTCTTAAGATCAGGCTTCGGATTCTTTCGCGCCTATGATCAGGATGATACCCTCCGTGGCCAACACCAAGGCAGCGGCGCCTCGACGCAAGTGCTTTCCCTCGGCCCTCGCTTTCCAGACTTCCCCATGACATTTGACCATACCCTCCGGTACCAAGTCCTCCGTGATTTCCACGTCGAGGCCGACCAAGCCCTCCTTCCCCGTGCTGACCTTGGCCCGCAGGCTCTTGGCGATCATTAAGGCAAAAACCGTGAAACAGACCCCTAGGGTAATCGCCATACCGGCGATGACCCCCAAGGAAATGCTCAATAGTTCGCTGCCTGGGGCTCGAAACAGGAACATCCCCCCTGCCACCAGAACAGCGATACCCAGAAGACTCAAAAGCCCCGTGCCACCTATGAACAGGTCGATGCCCATCACAATGACGCCCGCGACCACCAAAGCAACACCTGCCCAGTTGAAGGGCAACATTTTAAGGCCGATACTGCCCAGAAGCAGCATAACAGCTCCCGTGGTTCCCAAGACAAAACCGCCAGGGGTAATGATCTCATAAAAGAGAGCCAACAATCCGCCCGCGAGTAGGAGGTAGGCAATGTCCGGGCTGGACAGGAACTGAATGAATTGCTCCCGGAAATTCATTTCCAGGTTTTCGACCGTCTCCGAGAATTGTACCGCCATCATCCGCTGCCCGTCTCCCACGACGGAACGCCCACGGGAGGCGGATAGCAACGCGGGCAGGTCATCGGCGATGATATCGATAACGTTTTCCTCCAGGGCTTCATGAGCGGTCAAGGAAAGGCTCTCCAAAACCATTTGCTGGGCAACCTCCGCATTGCGACCGTGATGATTGGCTAGAGCCCGCATTTGAGTTGTGAGGTCGTTGAGTACCTTCGTTCTCATGTCCCCTTCCGGGACGTCGCCGCCGGAAACCACCACAGGGTGAGCCGCGCCCACGTTGGAGCCCGATGCCATCGCGGCGATGTGGGAGGCTTGCATCATGAAGGCGCCGGCCGAGGCTGCCCTTCCTCCTGGTGGCACCCACATAACCACAGGAACCCTGGAGCCCAAAATCGCTTGAGTGATACCTCGCGTAGCCTCTACGAGGCCCCCTGGCGTGTCCAGTTTAAAGACAATTAATCCAGCTTTCTCGTCCTCGGCCTGTTGGACCACCTTTGCGACAAACTGCTCCATTTGGACGCTCACCGTGCCGGTCAGAGGGGCTACGAGCACCTTTCCCGCCGTTCTCTGCTCCGGCTCTGCCCCAAGCCCCGCGGCCTGGGCGACAGCGCAAAAAAACAAAACCCAAACCAAAACAACTGCTCCAACGGCCGTGCAAACGCGCCTCATGCCAATTCCTCCTTAAAAATATCAACAATAAGCCAATTTTTCTTAACAATTTTTCTTAACGGGATCAGGCCCTGCAGTTTTGTATTTTAAACTTCGAACACGTTGTTCAGGGTATCTTTCAAATTGTCCACCCGCCGAATCTCCAGAGAAGATCCCAGAGAAGATCCACTGGAAAAACCAGAGGAGGGAAACCCTTCCTTTTCTTTGGCGCTAACCAGAGCGCGCTTAAGGCCTAATCGCTCCGCCTCCCTCAACCTCGCCGCTAAATGTGTGACGGGGCGCACCTCTCCCGCCAGGCCCACCTCGCCCAAATAACAACAATCACCCCTCAAGGGCTTGTCCCTCAGGGCGGAGGCCAGTGAGAGGCAGGCGGCCAAGTCCGCCGAGGGGTCCTGAATCGACAAGCCTCCCGCGATATTCAAGTAAAGGTCGTAGCCGCTACAGAGAATTCCCGCCCGTTTTTCCAGCACAGCCGCCAGCAGTTGAAAGCGATTCAATTCCATACCCCGGGACGTGCGCTTGGGGTAAGGAAAAGCCGTGGGGGTCGCCAGGGTTTGTACCTCGGCAATCAACGGGGTAGAGCCTTCCATCGCGACGGTCATCGCTACCCCCGGCACAGTGGCGTCAGCTCGGTTCCAATAAAGCCCGCTTTTGTCCTTCACAGCCGCCAGGCCGTTTTCTTTCATCTCGAAAATCCCTAGCTCGTCCGTGTTGCCGTAGCGGTTTTTCATCGCTCGCAACATCCGATACGAGGAATAGCCCTCTCCCGAAAAAGTCAACACTGTGTCCACCATATGCTCCAGCAACATGGGACCGGCGAGCCTGCCGTCTTTGGTGATATGTCCCACCAGCACCGCTGGAACGTTGATACTCCGGGCCACATCCACGACCAACTGAGCCACAGCCCGAACTTGATTCGGCGTTCCCGGCCACCCTGTTTCCCCAGGAGCCCTCGTGGCCTGGACACTGTCCAAGATAAAAAGGCCGATGCTTCGAGATTTTAAGTTCGAGAGCGCGTCTTCTAGGTCTCCGCCGCAATACAAAAGCAACTCCTTTGACGCTACGCCTAGACGTGACGCCCGGAGCGCCACTTGGGCAGAGGACTCTTCGCCCGAAATATAGAGCACGGGTGTCCCTCCCAAAGCCACTTGACCTCCCGCCTGAAGGAGGAGGGTGGATTTGCCGATCCCCGGCTGTCCTCCGATTAGAACCGTTCCTCCCGGAACCAATCCGCCGCCCAATACCCGATCCAGCTCCCCAATGCCCGAGGAGAGACGTTGGGGTGGTGTGACGGAGACGGAACTGACTACTTCGACCTTGGAACGTTCTCCGACAGGATATCTCGACCGGGGAACGGGCTCCACGGCTTCCAACGTGCCCCATTGCCCGCAAGACATGCATTTCCCCGTTCGCGTGACGGTCGCAAATCCGCAATGACTGCAAACATAACGCACTGGATCTTCTTTGATCAAAGCGAACCTCCGAGCCAAGAGCGGGCAAATCTCCGCCCGTCATTTAAATCAAGAAGCCCCATCGTCTTTCGACGCGAGGGTAACTTCCGACGTCATTATACCCCAGCCTTTCTTCACTTTCCGCGCGGGATTCCGGCGTATCTCGCAGAAAAATTTTCCTCATGGAGGGTATAATACAATATTATGTGAAAAGTTATTTTTGGAGAACAGAGGCTTCGTTATGCACGAACTGTCGCTTGCAGAGGCAATCAACAAAACCGTCAAAGAGTTATGCGCGCGCTCCGAATGGGTACGAGTACGACGCATTGTCCTGAAAGTCGGTCACATGCGCCAAGTTGACGCGGAGCTGTTGTCTTTTGCCTTCGACGTGGTTGCCAAAGGAACGGTGTCCGAGGGAGCGGAGTTGTCCATCCTAGAGTTACCTATCGTTTTTCGATGTCACGCCTGCGGCAAGGCCATCGGCGGCGAGGGGACGACTTTCGCGTGCACAAACTGCGGCAGCACCAACGTTGAATTGCTTTCGGGCATGGAACTGACGATAGAGTCCATGGAAGTGGAGAGCCAGCAAGTTTTATAGTGAATTTATGGGCATTTTGCGCGCAAGAAAACGCGCGTGAAAGAAAACGCGAAAGAGAAAAGGGATCGTAAAGATGAGCGAAATCGTGACGATACAACAAGCCGTTATGGCGGAGGATGAGAAGTACGCCTTTCGCGTCCGAGAGTCCATGAGGGAGAAAAAAATCCTGGCGGTCAATATCATCGGTTCCCCAGGCTGCGGTAAAACCACGCTGCTGGAGGCGATGGCTTCCAGAACCGATTTTTCCTTCGCGGTGATTGAAGGAGATCTGGAAACCTCCCGAGACGCGGAACGACTGGCTACCGCCAAGATCAAGGCTCTGCAAATCAACACGAAGGGCCTCTGCCACCTGGAGGCCCACGTGGTCGAAAAAGCCCTTTCCTCCCTGGACATTGATTCCTTGGATGTTCTCTTCATTGAGAACGTAGGAAATTTGGTCTGTCCCGCGGAGTTTGACCTGGGAGAGGACTTCAAGGTGGCCGTCTCTAGCACGCCCGAGGGCGCAGATAAACCCCTCAAGTACCCTATGCTTTTCGCCCAGGCGAAGGCGGTTCTTTTGACAAAGATGGACCTGTTGCCTTACATTAGATTCGACAAAGAAATGTTCCTGCGGGACGTGCGGTCTCTCAACCCCAAAGCTCCCGTCATCGAACTGGACCTACTCTCCGGAACGGGTATAGAGAAATGGGTGTCTTTCCTTTCTGAACGACTTCGGGAGAAACGCGCCCATGCCGTCTGACGCTCTTTCGGGAAACGCCCTCTTCGGATCCTCCACCGGATCCTCCACCGGATCCTCCACTGGAGACGAGATTTTATTGAAGTTGGCTCCACGTCAGAGAGAGGCCGTGACCTATGTGGACGGGCCTCTTTTGGTTTTGGCTGGAGCGGGAAGCGGCAAGACTCGCGTGTTGACCCACAAAGTGGCCTGGCTGATCGCCGAACGCCACGCGGCTCCCTGGCAGATTCTGGCTGTCACCTTCACCAACAAGGCCGCGGGAGAAATGCGAGAGCGGGTCGCGGCCTTGGCCCCCAATGGTGCGGACACGGTGCAAATCAGCACGTTCCATTCCTTCGGTCTGCGCTTTCTCTTCCGCAACAAAGAAGAAGCGGAGAAAATCCGAATCCGGCCGGGGTTCGCCATTTTCGACCGGAGCGATAGCCGAGCATTGGTTAAACAAATTCTCGAAGGCGCCCGTATCAACGCAAAGGACGTGGAGCCAGCTTCCGTGCTGGACGCCATTTCCCGAGAGAAATCGGCCTGGTCGCCTGGGGCACGGAGTTCGACATTGGAGGGGCTTTACCTGGACGTCTATCGCCAGTATCAGGAACAGTTACGGGAGCAGAACGCGGTGGATTTCGACGATCTGATGATCGCCCCGCTTCAAATGCTATCTACGGATTCAGACCTGCGAGCCCGGGAACAGAAGCGAATCAAGTGGCTCTTGGTGGATGAGTACCAAGACGTCAACAAACCCCAGTATCTGTTGTTGCGTTACTTGGTGGGCGACGATTGCCGGATCATGGTGGTGGGCGACCCCGACCAGTCGATCTATGGCTGGCGGGGAGCGGACGTGAGGATGATTCTGAACTTCGAGCGGGATTTTCAAGCTCAAAACGACACGAGCAAAGCCCATGTGGTGGTGCTGGACGAAAACTACCGCTCCAGCGGCAACATTTTGGGAGCGGCTAACTCATTGATCCGTAATAACTCCGCCCGTTGGGAAAAGAACCTGAAAACGGTCCGGGGCGACGGGGAAAAAGTCTACAATTTATTGGCGAACGGTGACTTTCAGGAAGCGGAGTTCATCACAGCGGAAATCGAGCGATTGCGTGTCAACCATGGTTACGCCTACGGAGATATCGCCATTTTGTATCGCCAGAACGCTATGAGCCGCCTTTACGAACAAAAGCTCCTGGAGATGGGGATCCCCTACCGAGTGGTGCGTGGCGTGGCCTTTTACGAACGCAAAGAGGTACGCGACGTTCTGGCCGTTCTGAAACTGGCGATCAATCCAGGAGACCTAAGCGCTCTGGAGCGGAACGCCGGCCTTCTGGTGAAGGGCTTAGGGCCTAAAAAAATGTTGGAGTACGCCACGTGGTTTCGAGAGTCGTGGGGAATTTTGCCAGATGCCACGGCGGTAGACTTCTGGAAAGCCCTGGCGCGGGGATCCTGTCCAATCAAAGGGCAAGTGGGACAGGCGCTGGCGACCTTGGGGGACCGTATGACGAGGCTTCTTTCGGTATCGAGCGACGTGGGCGCGACGATTGATTACATTCTGGTTTCTATGGGCTACGAGGACCTGTTGCGTCAGAAAAACCCCGACGACTGGGAGGACCGGCTCGATAATGTCATGGAACTGCGCTCCATCGTTCCTTCCGGTGGCGATCTGGCCGAGGCGTTGGCCGAGGCCGCCCTCTTCACCGACGCGGATAAAAACGACCCCGACGAACGGCGCGTGGTCAATCTTTTGACACTCCACGCGGCCAAGGGGCTCGAGTTTCCCGTAGTGTTCCTGGTGGGGTTGGAGGAAGACGTGTTTCCCAACTACCGTGCTCAGAACGACCCCTCTCAAATGGAAGAAGAGCGCCGACTCTGTTACGTGGGAATGACCAGAGCGGAAGAACGTCTCTACCTGACGGCCGCGCGGAGCAGGCGTCTTTACGGCGCCACATACGAAAAAGGGTTCTCCCGATTTTTATTCGAAACCGCGGACTCCTACATGCTCGTGGATGACAGAGGAGGTGAAGCGCGCCGCGATGAGAGACGCGACAAATATGAAAGATACGGTTATGGCTATAACCGGCGACGTTGGGGCCGGTAAGTCCACGGTCGCGAAGCTCTTCGAGTCATTGGGCGGCTACTTGATCGACGCCGATCAGGTGGTGGCTGAACTGTGGCGGACTTCCCAGCTAACGGCGGCGGCGGTGGGGCGATGGGGCGAGAACATCCTGGACGAAAAGGGACATGTCATTCACGCATTGGTTGCCGAGCGCGTTTTTGCCGACCAAGTGGAGTACGACTGGCTGATGGGGTTTATCCATCCCCTCGTTCGAGTGGAGCTTGAAGGGCGGGTCCGCCGCTTACGAGAGAACGACCAGGGTTGGAACGACCAGGATTGGATCGTAGTCGAAATACCGCTTCTATTCGAGACGGGCGTCGCGCCCTGGGTTACGACCAAAGTATTTGTTACGGCCCCAAGGGAGACGCGGTTGGAGCGATGCCGCGCGCGAGGCTGGGACGATGCTGAGATGAGAAAGCGGGAGAGCTTTTTTCTGCCCTCTCAGGAGCGTATCGCCCGGTCGGATTACGTCATTTGCAACGACAGCGATATCGACGCCTTGAAAAAGGCCGTGACGGAAATTTATTCGAAAAGAAACAGGCGACGGGATGCGTTCTTAGTAGGAGATTGCTTCTAGATTTACTAATTAAGACATAAAGTGTAATATGGTGTTATAGATAAGATATATAGATAAGATATATAAATAAGATATATAGTTCGAGGCAAACGGCAGAATTTCTTGGCGTCAAAGTAAAAATTCTACAGAAGTGGGACAGGGAGGATAAATTAAAACTCATAAATTAATTATAGAAAGAAGGTGAAACCTGCTACTGTAAAATTCGCGAACCTAGACAAACAGCGTATCAAAGTCCAGAAAGCCTACTACAGACTTGATTGTGTAAGAAAAGACTATATCAACAAAATAGCCTCCACGCTGGTGAGGACCAATCCAGTCTATATCACAATCGAAGACCTTAATATTCTTGGAATAATGAAAAACAAGCGTCTCTCAAAGGCTACATGCTATATACCGTGGACTACACGGGAATTTAAGCCTTTGGACTTCTGTACAAACTTGAGTAGCTTTGGCGAAAGAGGGAAGGATGAAGAGGGAAGGATGAAGAAGGAAAAATCTGGACTATTGCACATTTGTGTTGGTTTTCAGTAGCAGGAATCGTAAATTGCATCTGATAACGAGTCATCTCAACACGGATTTCGACTCCCTGGCCAGCATGATCGCGGCGTGGAAACTCTACCCCGACGCCGTCATCTGCCCTCCTGGCTCCATGACCCGCCATGTTAAAGATTTCGTAAACCACTGCGGGCATCTGTGGAACCTCCAAAAACCGAGCAAGATTCCCATCGATCAAGTAACTTTGATGGTAGTGGTGGACGCGCGTTTCAGGTCGCGCATCGGTCCTTTTGCCGCCTTAGCTGGGCGGCAGGATGTAGAGGTACATATTTACGACCATCACCCTCCCACGATCGACGACATTCCGGCGAATAAAATGGTGTACGAACCCCTTGGCGCCGCGGTGACTCTTCTCGTGGAGCTGTTGTGGAAGAAACGGCTGGAGATCTCCCCGGAAGAGGCGACTCTTTTCGCCATAGGGATCTACGCCGATACGGGAGCTTTGACCTATGAGGCAACCACCGAGCGAGACATCTTAGCTATAGCGCGACTCCGCCAGATGGGCGCTGATATGTCGAAGATTCTATCGAGGCTGGATATCTTCATGCCGGGGAACGACCACAAACTTCTGGACGCAATGGTGGAAAACGCTTCGGAAAGCTATATCAACGGCGCGAAGGTTATTTTTTCCTGGGCGCAATCGGAGGAGTACATTGAGGGTGTCTCCATCTTCGTGAACAAACTAAAGGTAACAATATAGTCTTTGCAGAAATATCTATTCGAGTGGATATTTCGAGTGGATATTTATGAAACGTACTATAAAGCCTTCCATACTCTGTGAAGAGTATGCAGGATCAGGTGAAATTCCTGGTTATGAACTTATTTAATTGCTGGCAATCCCTAAAGCTCGAAGAACCACAGCGTAGAGATGAAAGAAGCTCAGGCGCGAAGGTGACGAAAGTAGAAAAAATCTTCGAGATGGCGCACGAGGC
>JAIRYN010000026.1 GCA_031267575.1 Synergistaceae bacterium
GCTTTTCTTTCGGTTGCGCCTTGCGCACTTGCATATCCGATAACGGCATATACCCCCATACCTCCTCATTCGCTTTTAGAGAAAACATCTCACGGGTTGCCAAGAAAAAACGCGCGGATGTAACCACTATGCGCACTCGCATCACCGTACATCCGTAAGACAAATATTTTTTTGTTGTCCGGTTTTCTGTACGAATACGCGCGGTATTATGCAACATTTTGAGGTAGTTTGATATACCATATTCGTACAGAAAAGCCGGATTCCAAGACTGTTTTAATACTATATGATACTCAGGGATTTCTACATTCGACTTCCTTAGAAGAAGTCAAATATATTTGGGGTATTACTCCAGAAAGTAGGTAGCGCAATGAAAAAGATAGTCGTGTTAGCTTTGGTAGTAGTCGCGTTGTTGATGACCAATGTCTCGATGGCATTAGCGGTGACGGGTAAGGGTACACAAAGTGACCCCTATGTTATTTCCAATGACTCCGATGATTTACCTCAAGGCTTCGGGAACAACTTCGAAGGGTGTTGGTTCAAGCGTCCAAAAGATATTTGGTTGCTCGTTAATGGCGATATCTTTGAATCAGGAGATTGGAAAAGTTCCAATAACAAGCAAGAAGAGCAGAAATTCGTCAAGAAAAAGGATTTTTTGATCAAAGCTTGTGAGGGAAGCTTTAGACTCCGTGCTGGAGTGGGCTGGGAAGCGGACAGTTACTACAACGAAGAAGATTAAGTAGATGTAAGCGCCTCTGTTTCCTTCCTATTTGTCATGCTTCAGGCAAAAAAAAAAATCAGGGAGGGCCTAAGCCCTCCCCACAATCTTTCTATCCTGCTTTTTATCCTGCTTTCTATCCGCTTTCTATCCTGTTGCCGGTGGCGCTTCACGCATTGCCGGGTCGTCGTCTTCGACGCAGTGTAACACCAGGAATCGTTTTTCACACGCGGTTTCATTTTGCGTCACTGTCTTTTTTCGTCGAATGATCATCTTGCATCCAAGCGCGTCAAGGAGCGTCGTGAGGCCTTTCAAAGGGCTTTTCAAAGATAGCGCTATAAATAAAAATACGCACATCGATTTTCGTATGGCTATCTTCCGTCTGATGCTTGAACGGTCACGGATCGCGAAATGTGGTCGTGCCATTAAAGTTCGATGACGCTACCCGTCGCCAAACTCCGGGCGACATCAATAAGGCGCTGGTTCGAGGAGCCGCGGAAAGGCAGAGAAAGGGACCGTAACTTTGATTCATACCGACCGTCGACCAGAACGTCCGTGTGTTTCAGCAGCTTCGCGAAACCGGCGTTGCCCTTCTCGATTTTCTCCATCAGCTCTTCCCACCGATAACCTGTGTAGGTCCACACCGAAAAGCCCCTGCGCTGTGTTTCCTCGGCCAGCTTGGCCATGGGAGAAACCTGAAAAAACGGCTCGCCACCCGTGAGGGTGATCCCGTCCAGCAGGGGATTGGCGTCGAGTACCGCCAGTATCGCCGTCACATCTGTCTCGTGCCCTCCGCCGGGGTCGTGAGTCGCCGGGTTGTGACAACCCCGGCAAAAGTGGGGGCAACCCTGAGAAAACACCGAGAGCCGCAACCCCGATCCGTCCGTGATGGAATCATTAACCAGGCCGGCGATGCGAACTTTCATTTCAGCCTCTTATTCCGACCTGCCACTGGCTGCTGTGCCGAGGCCGTGTTTTACCCGGTCCCGCTCTTCCGCCTTTTTGGCGTCGTTGAAGCGGTCGAGGGTACCCACCAAGTAGCCCGTGATTCTGCGAATCCGCTCGAACCCTGGAGCGCCATCCGCCCTGCCGCAGGAAGGGCAGGTGTCTCCGATGATTCCCGTGTAGCCACAAACCGGGTCCCGGTCCACCGGATGGTTGATCGAACCATAGCCCACCCCCGCCTCTTTCATAGCCCGGACGATTTTCTCGAAGGCTTCTAGGTTCCCCAGAGGATCCCCGTCCATTTCCACATAGGTGATGTGTCCCGCGTTCGTCAGCTCGTGATAGGGGGCTTCCAAGTGAATTTTATCCCACGCGCTCAGTTTGTGGTAAACGGGGATGTGGAAGCTGTTCGTGTAGTAATCTCTGTCGGTCACGCCATCGATCATTCCGAAAAGCGTCCGGTCTATTTTCACGAATCGCCCCGCCGTTCCCTCCGCGGGCGTAGCCAGTAAGGTGTAGTTCATCCGGGTTCGCAGTGACACGGCATCCATCCGTTCTCGCATGTGCCCCACGATCTTTAATCCTAGAGCCTGAGACTCCGTGGATTCGCCGTGATGCTTTCCCGTCAGGGCTTTCAAGCACTCCGCCAAACCAATGAAACCCATCGATAAAGTCCCATGTCGCAATACCTCGCCGATCTCATCGTCCCAGTCCAGTTTGTCCGAGTCCAGCCAGATCTTTTGCCCCATCAAGAAGGGGAAATTTTTGACCTTTTTCTTCGCCTGGACCTTGAAACGCTCGAATAACTGATCGACGACCAAGTCGATTTTCTCGTCCAATAGCCGAAAAAACGTTTTTTCGTTGCCGTCGCTTTTTAAGGTCAGGCGCGGAAGGTTGATAGTGGTAAAGCTCAGGTTTCCTCGACCCGTGACCACCTCTTGAGTTTCGTCGAATACGTTGGCGACCACCCGGGTACGGCAGCCCATGTAGGCGACCTCCGTTTCGGGCCTGCCGGGACGGTAATATTTCAGGTTGAACGGCGCGTCGAGGAAGGCGAAGTTGGGGAAAAGCCTTTTGGCGCTCACCTTGCAGGCCAGACGGAACAGGTCGTAATTGGGGTCCTCAGGGCGATAGTTAATTCCCTCTTTCACCTTGAAGATTCCTACGGGGAAAATAGGCGTTTCCCCTTTCCCCAGACCTGCGTCCATAGCCAAAAGCAGATTCCGCGTCACTATACGTCCCTCGGGCGAGGTATCCGTCCCGTAGTTGAGAGAACTGAAAGGGACCTGAGCGCCCGCGCGGCTGTGCATCGTGTTCAGGTTATGAACCAGAGCCTCCATCGCTTGATAAGTGGCACGATCCGTCTCCCGGTCCGCTTCCTCCCGCGCGAAAATTTGGACTCGTTCCAGAACGTCCGAGTTCTCGCCGCCTGTGTCTTCGATATCTATGTTCTCTGAGTTAAGCAATCGCCGGGCCTTTTCTAGGTTTTGCCTGTAGAGCTTAACCCAAGTTTTGGCTACTCCAGGCGCCATATCGTAGTCGAAGTTCGCGACGCTCTGACCGCCGTGCTGATCGTTTTGATTGGCTTGAATAGCAATGCAAGCCAGGGCGGCATAGCTCCTGATGTCGTTGGGTTCCCGCAGAAACCCGTTTCCAGTGCTGAAACCGTTTTTGAAAAGGGCCAGCAGATCGATCTGGCAACAGGTTGTTGTCAAAGTCAGGAAGTCCATATCGTGGATGTGAATGTCTCCTTCTTTGTGCGCTGCGGAGTGTTCCGGCTTCAGCACGAAAATTTCGTTGAAATACTTCGCGCCCTCGGACCCATAACGCAACATGGTCCCCATGGCCGTGTCTCCGTCGATGTTGGCATTTTCCCGCTTCAGGTCGTTATCCTGGGCTTCTTTGAATGTAAGGTTTTCGTAAATGTTCATGAGCCGGCTCCGCGTCTCCCGCGCTCGACTGCGTTGCGCCCTGTAGAGAATGTAAGCCTTCGCAGTTTTCACGTATCCTTCCTCAATCAGGACGCGCTCCACCACGTCCTGGATGTCCTCTACTTGGGGGGGATACTCCTGGGGTTCGTCTGGAAACAGAAGCGGACTAGGGTAGAAAAAAACTTCAGATGAGGCCTCCGAAGACACAGGCACCCGGGCCGGCATAATCGCCAAGCGAGCCGCAACCTTTCTTGCCAAAGCCAGAGCCAAGCTGGAAACCAGATCTAGGGCTGGGGCTGGGAAAAGCATCAGGCTCGCTTCTCCTGTGGCGCTCATGGCTCTGAAAATGGCGTTCGAGATTTTTTCTATCTTGAAGGCGACCCTGCGCCCGTCGCGTTTCACGATTTCCGTGACTCCCGTCACCGCTATTCCGGAGCGTTGATCGCGCACAACTTCCCGCTGCCCTTCACTCGACATAAATATATAAACCTCCTTGGTACTCGTCGGGGTATCGCTTCATATCCCGTGCGAGAGCGTCGAAAATACGCTCGGCCAACTCGCTTTTGCGGTCTTGTGTATGGGCCGTGAGGAAGACGACCTCTTCTCGCGTTTCGTTCATGCTTTTCAAATACCCTCCTGCCATGTCTTTTCTTGGAAAAGGCGCAACAACGTCTGCGTCGCCTGGGTCGCGGAGAGTTCCCCGGTCAGGACTTTTTCCTCGATAGCTCCTCGATTGGCGGCGATGGAGGGGCAGTCGTAAAAACGTTTTTTCAGGTGGTCCTCGACCATATTGTAAACCCATGAAAGGGTCTGCTGCTTGCGCCGCTCACCGAAAAACCCGGACCCACGAACGTTTTCCATGAATTGCCCGACGATATTCCAGATTTCGGCGATGCCGGAGTCGCGAAGGGCCGAACAGACATGGGCGTGAGTGGTCCAACCCTCCGTGGCGGGCCGGAGATAGTGGAGGATCCGGTCGTATTCCACTCGCGTGGCCTCCGCTTTTATAAGGTTGGCGCCGTCCGCCTTGTTGACCAAGACGGCGTCGGCTAGCTCCATGACGCCCTTTTTCATACCCTGTAACTCGTCTCCTGCGCCGGTGATAACCAGCAATAGGAAAAAATCCACCATCGAACGTACCGCCGTCTCACTCTGCCCCACACCCACCGTCTCCACCAAAATCACGTCGTAACCGGCCGCCTCGCAGAGCAGTAGGGTTTCTCGGCTTTTGCGCGTCAACCCCCCCAGGGTTCCCCCCGTGGGCGACGGGCGAATGAAGGCGTTGGGTTCCTTTGCCAGGTTTTCCATACGGGTTTTATCCCCAAGAATGCTGCCTTTGCTGACGCTGCTGCTGGGGTCCACGGCGAGCACGGCAACCTTGTGGCCCTTTCGGCAAAGCAGACAACCCAGAGCCTCAATAAACGTGCTCTTGCCGGCCCCAGGAACGCCGGTGATCCCCACTCGGACGGAATTTCCCGTTCGGTGCAGAATCCCCCGGACCACCTCCTGCCCCAGGTTGAAGTGGGCCGAGGCGTTGCTCTCCACCAGGGTGATCGCCCGGGACAGGGTCGAGCGCTCGCCGGAAAGAACTCCGTCGATGTACTCCTGTGGCGTCAGTCGGGGGCGTTTCGGCGAAGAAGGAACAAAAGGAGCAACGATAAGAGGGGATAGCGCGGCCATTCCGTCATGAGAGTCGGTCACCCCCTCCATGACCCTGGAAGCATACGCCTCGTTCGCTCCGTCGGGAGCCCATTCGGGTTTGCGCCGTTCGACTGCTCGTTCGACTGCTCGTTCAGCTGCTCGTTCAGCTGCTCGTTCAGCTGATGGTTCAATTGATAATTCAGTTGATGGTTCAACTGAGGGTTCAACTGAGGGTTCTGTTGGCCGTTCAGCCGGCCGTTCAACCGAAGACACGTCGATTCAGCTCTTCCATAACTCGTTTGGCGGCGACGGGGATGATCGTGCCGGGGCCGAAGATGGCCGACGCCCCGTTTTGGCGCAAAAAATCGTAGTCCTGAGCGGGAATGACGCCACCGATAACCATCATAATGTCCTCCCGTCCGCGTTTTTTCAGTTCTGCCGCTAGTTGGGGGAGCAAGGTTTTGTGTCCCGCGGCCAGAGAACTCATTCCCACGATGTGAACGTCGTTGTCCACAGCGTCTTGAGCTGCCTCCTCCGGGGTTTGGAACAGGGGTCCCACGTCCACGTCGTAGCCCATATCGGCGAAGGCGGTGGAAATGACCTTCGCGCCCCGGTCGTGGCCGTCCTGTCCCATTTTGACCACCATGATCCGAGGCCTTCTCCCTTCCTTGCGCTCGAACTCGTCCGTCATACCTCGAACCTCGGAGATGATGTCCTCGTCGGCGAACTCGCTGGAGTAAATGCCCGATATGGACCGGATGATCGCCTTATGCCGCCCGCAGACCTTTTCCACGGCGTCCGAAATTTCACCCAGGGACGCCCGTGCCCGGGCTGCTTCGACGGCCAGCTCCAGCAGGTTGCTCTCACCGGTCTCCGCGGCCTTCGTGATGGCGTGAAGACAGCCCTCCACCTTTTCAGGGTCGCGAGTGGCGCGCAGTTTTTCGAGCCGAGTGATTTGAGACTGACGGACGGCGCTGTTGTCCACTTCCAATATTTCCAGGGGATCTTCTTTTTTCAGTCGGAAGCTGTTGACCCCAACGATCTTTTCTAGCCCTGAATCGATATGAGCTTGACGCCGCGCGGCGGCCTCCTCAATACGCATCTTGGGAAGTCCGGTGTCAATGGCGGCCGCCATGCCACCCAACCTTTCAATCTCCTGAATATGCTCCCAGCTCCGGCGTATCAGAGCGTCGGTAAGAGCCTCCACGTAGTAGGAACCGCCCCAGGGGTCGATTACTTTACAGACTTTCGTCTCGTCCTGAATGTACAGTTGGGTGTTACGGGCGATACGGGCCGAGAAATCCGTCGGCAGGGCGATGGCCTCGTCCAGCGCGTTGGTGTGCAGGGATTGGGTATGTCCCAGAGCCGCGGCCAAGGCCTCGATGCAGGTACGTCCCACGTTGTTGTAGGGATCTTGTTCTGTGAGGCTCCAGCCTGAGGTTTGGGAGTGGGTGCGCAGGGCCATGGACTTCGGGTTTTTGGGGTCGAAAGAGCCCACGATTTTGGCCCAGACCATGCGGGCAGCGCGCATCTTCGCCACCTCCATGAAGTAGTTCTTTCCGATCCCCCAGAAAAAAGACAGGCGTGGAGCGAAGTCGTCGATTCCGAGCCCCGACGCGATCCCCGTGCGCAGGTATTCGAGGCCGTCGGCTAGAGTGTAGCCCAGATCGATGTCCGCCGTGGCCCCAGCTTCCTGAATGTGGTAGCCTGATATGCTGATGCTGTTGAATTTGGGCATATATTTCGACGTGTATGAGAAAATATCCCCGATTATGCGCATCGAGGCCTGAGGAGGATAAATGTAGGTATTGCGGACCATGAACTCCTTCAGAATGTCGTTCTGAATTGTCCCGGTCAGGACAGACTTGTGGACGCCCTGTTCCTCCGCCGCCAGGATGTAGAAGGCCAGGACGGGCAGAACCGCGCCGTTCATGGTCATGGAAACGGACATCTGGTCGAGGGGGATGCCGGAAAAAAGGATCTCCATATCTAAAATGGAATCCACGGCCACCCCCGCCTTGCCCACGTCCCCCATGACTCTGGGGTGATCGGAATCGTAACCTCGGTGGGTTGCCAGGTCGAAGGCGATGGAGAGTCCTTTTTGCCCAGCGGCGAGATTGCGCCGGTAAAAGGCGTTGCTCTCCTCCGCCGTGGAAAACCCGGCATATTGCCGCACCGTCCAGGGGCGAGTGACGAACATGGTGGGGTAGGGCCCCCGCAGGAAGGGCGGAAGGCCGGGCATGGTCTCCAGATGCCGTAGTCCCTCCAGGTCGTTTTCCGTATAGAGAGGCTCCACGTCGATCTGCTCCATGGTGTGCGCTCGAAGTTCCTCGTATTTTTTACTGGCTTCTCGTTCCAGGTGTGTTTTCCAGTCCTCTCGGTCGAAAGCGTTTTCTCCACAGGTGTCGTTCCAAGGAATTTGTGTGAAATCCGGACTCAATCCCCTCATCTACAACATCTCCTTCGTTTTTTGAAGATCGCTCAGCGTAGTCAGACAGTTGGAACGGACGCTGACAAAATCGTCCACTCCCGCCTCGATATAAGCGGTCTTGAACTCTTCGGCAGGCGCGCCGGCCAGCAGGACTTTCATCGAAGGACGTCGTTCTTTCAGCCTCCGTGCCAAGGGCGGGACCAACTCAGGGTAGGTCGCGTCCGTGGAACAAATGACGGCTACGTCCGCGCCGCTTTCGATGACCGCAGCTGCGCAGGCTTCCACCGTTGGGAAGCCATCGTTTTTCAGCACCTCGAAGTTCGCGACCTCCATAAAAGACGTCACAAAATCCGCCCGAGCTTTGTGCTGAGGAATCGGGCCCATGTTCGCCAGAAAAATCCGAACGTTACCGCCGGTTCTGGCCTTGAAGTCTTCCGTGCGTCCGCGCATGATCTCGTATTGTTCCGTCCATCGGTGCGGGGTAATGGGGGAGATAACGCCGTCGGGATCATTGTCGGGATCATTGCCTTCGTCAAGAAGAGCCCGTACTTCTTCTATCGCGACCCCGGCCTTCGCGGCAGCCGCGACCCGCTCGATCAGTTCTCCGCCCTGAAGGTTTTTTTCACTCTGGGAGACCAGACCGTCCAGCGCTAGTTTTGCCGCTTCTTTGTCAATTTTGTTGCCTTTACCGCGGCATTTTTCCCGCTCCTCTCGTCGCTGGGAAAGCTGGGAAAGCTGAGAAAGCATTGATTTCGTCTCCGCCTCCGATATCAGGGAGCGCTCGCCTGTGTTGGGATACATGTTTGTACCCACAGCGCGGTCCGAGCGAGAAGCCAGTTTTTTGAAACGCTGCGCGAGAGTACCCTCCACCATGGCCTGCACCGTTCCCTCTCGCAAAGCCTGCAACAGCCCGCCCTCTCCCTCTATTTTCTGTATGAGCTCCCAGCTCTTTCGCGCCAGAGTATCCGTCAGGGTTTCCAGGTACCAAGAGCCTCCCGCGGGGTCCAGGGGCTGAAGCAGAAAAAACTCCTCCTTCAGCATGTTTTGCAGGTTGCGTGACACCCGCCGCGAGAACTCGTCGCTCGGTCGAATGGCCTCGTCGAAGCACCCGACCGTAAGACCGTCCACGCCGCCCAAGACGCCGGAGAACGCCTCCGTGGTGTTCCGCAGCAGGTTTACGTAGGGATCGTAGACCGTCTTCGTGAAGAAAGACGTGCGCCCGAAGATCTCGGCTTTCTTTGAATCCCGATCACCGCCGAAAGCCTCGGCGATTTGTGACCAAATCAGGCGCGCGGCGCGGATCTTGGCGATTTCCATAAAAAAGTTGGAGCCCAGAGAGAACTCGAAACGCAGATGCCGCGCGAAAACACCAACGTCCAAGTGGCGAACCCGAAGCGCCCGCGTCGTTTCGATGGCCGCGGCCATAACATAACCCACTTCTTGTACGGCGCTTGCGCCGCCGTTGTGGTAGACGTCGCCACGCAGGAGCGCCGTCCGCATGTTCGGCATGTGGTTTTCCGTCCAATAAATCGTGTGGGCCATTTCATCGAAAAGCTCATCCCTATCACAAAAAAGTTTTCCCTTTTCGAGCCATGCCCCTATGGGATCGGCACCGACGCAACCGTGAAGCCGAGAACCCCGCTTTTGCGCGAAAGCCGCTAAGTATCCCAACAGTGAGACCGCCGAGGGGCCCGCGTAGACGTGAAGTCCGTATCGCTCCAGGTCCACGCCCTCGAATAAAACCTCCAGATCCTCCAGAAGCGACAACGACAGACCGTCGGCGTTTTTCGTGCTTGCACTCGATCCATAGAGCGTTCTTTCGTCCAAGCGCAGCCCCACCGTTGTGAGTCCTTTTTCCAGTTCATCGAGTAGCTGCCGGTTTGCCTCGCTAGGCGAAAGGGCGTTGCAAGGCTGCGTCGTTTCCCACGGCCGCGAGAGGTAACCGGAGGCGGATGACCCTCGCAGGGTCGCGTCCGAACCCGGATACGTTTTGGGGAACGTCAGGTTTTCAGTGTGCTCGGCCGTGTAGAGCGGTTCGAGCTGGATCCCCTCGTAAGTTTGCGTAAACATGCTTTTTTCGAACGAAGCTCCTTTGAGCGCGGCGACCGCCGCGGCTTTCCATACTTCGTAACTCGCGGGTGGGAAGCCTCCAAAATCGAAATCCGCTCCGACCTGAGATGGCGCGTCACAAACGCTCGCGCAATCATGTCCAGAATCCCCGTTTTGCTCCTTCATCACAACACCCTCCTTTTTATACTTCATACTTCATACTTCTTATACTTCATACTTCGTTCCTGCAAAAACCACAAAAAACCACAAAAAACACAAAATATGGAAATAAAAATAAAATTTGGAGAAACCGGACTATGGTTTCTCCACTCGATTCATACGCGTCTATAAATCTAAGGAGTCCCACGTGCCCGCGCACATTGAAGACGATAACGCTTCGAATCGGTCTCCTGGCTTTCGTTCATCCTACTCCCGCGCCTTCCCGCCGCGCCTATTTCTTTTGAAAACAAGCGGCAGTGGCATATCGCGGTTTCGTCCCGATCACAGTGGCGGGGCCGCTCCGGTTTCACACCGGATTCCCGTAAATTCGAGACAGTTCTTATTCAGTTGAGGTCATTATACTCCATGAAAAATGCCGGTGAAAAATCGATAGTATTTGACCAAAGGGGCAATTTTCGCGAAATCGAAGTTCGCGCTCTTATTTTTACTCTTCACCTCCACATCTTCGTGAAAATGAAGACCGTGAAAATGAAGATTGTGAAAATGAAGACTGTGAAAATGAAGACAACGCATCTGCCACATGTTGTCTTTGTTGAAACGAATTTGTTGAAACGAAGCTGATATTTCGGCTGGAGCACGCATATCCACCACTATTTCGTCTGATATACTTTTAAGGTCGAATTGTCACTGCTTGGGGTTTGAGGCTTAGTAAACGGGTCAGAACTCCGAAACTGCCCGTTTCCGTTAGCTTTAAATTAAAAAGGAGGTTATGTAATGAACAAGATTCATACTCTCCACGACGCCGTCGAGAAATTCGTGCATGATGGTGACCATATCGCGTTCGGCGGTTTCACCACGAACCGGAAGCCTTACGCGGCGGTTTATGAAATTCTTCGTCAGCGCCGGAAGGATTTCATAGCCGAGGGAGGGCCAGCCGGAGGCGACTGGGACATATTGATCGGCGCTGGCCGCGTGAAGGCGTTTATCAATTGTTATACGGCAAACTCTGGTTTTTCCAACGTTAGCCGCCGATTCAAAAACGCGATAGAACAGGGTACGATCCTGTTCGAGGACTACTCCCAAGATGCTCTGATTCTCATGTTCGCCGGCGCTGCGTTAGGCCTTTCATATATTCCGGTTCGCGTCATGCTGGGGTCGGATCTGGTCAACAAGTGGGGCATCAGCAAGGAAGAGCGGCAAAAAATCGACAAGCTCCCGAACGAAAAATACATCATCCAGGACGATCCCTTCAATCCCGGACAAAAATTGGTCCTCTTGCCGACGCCGAAGTTGGACACGGCCGTCATTCATGTCCAAAAAGCCTCTCCGGACGGAACCTGTCGTATAGAGGGAGACGAGTTCCACGATGTGGACATCGCGATTGCCTCCAAACACTGTATCGTCACCTGCGAGGAGCTCATCAGTAACGAAGAGATCAGGCGAGATCCCAATTTGAACAAAATTCCCGGATTTGTGGTAGACGCCGTCGTCCACGCTCCTCACGGCGCACATCCATCCCAGTGCTACAACTATTATGACTACGACGCCCAGATGCTGCGGGACTACGACGCGGCCAGCAAGACGGCCGAAGACTTCGAAAAGTTTATCACGACGTGGGGCTACGAACCCAAGACCCATGAAGAGTACCTCAACAAACTTGGAGCGGGACGGTTGATCAAAACGCGAGTCGTGCCGGGCCTGGGATACGCGCCCAAGGCAAAAAAGTAGGGGAGGGGAAGTATCATGGCGGACTATACCAACTACACCAACCGTGAAATGCAGGCCGTCTCCATCGCGAGATCAGTTCAAAATGGGCAAATCGCCATCGTGGGAACGGGGTTGCCTCTTATCGGCGCGACGCTCGCCAAAAAATGCTTTGCTCCAGACTGCACCTTGATCGTGGAAAGCGGTTTAATGGACTGCGACCCCATCGAAGTTCCCACGAGTGTCGGAGATTGCCGCTTTATGGCGCACTGTGCGGTGCAGTGGCCCAACGCGCGATACGTAGGTTTTCAGGCCAACGAGTGGCAGCACGGCGGCAACCGGATGATCGCCTTCATCGGAGGCGCGCAGATCGATCCTTACGGTAACGTGAACTCCACCAGCATCGGCGACTACCACCACCCAAAATCACGCTTCACCGGAAGTGGTGGGGCAAACGGGATTTGTACCTTCGTCAACACGGTCATCATGATGCAGCACGAAGCGCGCCGTTTCATCGAGAAAGTTGATTACGTCACCAGCCCTGGCTGGATTGATGGACCCGGCGGGCGGGAAAAAGCCGGCCTTCCCGGCGACCGAGGCCCGATGATGGTGGTGACCGACCGAGGCATTCTGAAATTCGATGAAAAAACGAAACACATGTACCTTGCGGGATATTACGAAACCTCCTCGGTCCAAGAGATTGTCGAGAACACCGGTTTTGAAATCGACGTCTCCCACGCCGAAAAGATCGCGCCTCCGGAGCCGGAGATTATCCGTATGATTCGAGAAGAAATCGACCCAGCTCAAGTGTTCATAAAAGTACCGGCCTGAAAAGTACCAGTCTAATAAGAAGGCATGTCGAAATATCAGGGGAGATCTTAGAAAACCAGCGGGAGAAGACGGTCCGACCGCGGTCTTCCCTGAGTCGAGTATCGAGGAGTCGAGTATCGAGAAAGGTGGCTGAACAATGTCAGAGTACTCCATGCCGACCTATTTCCAAAATATGCCGACGGTTGGCAGACCTTTGGCTTCGGTAAACGCGGAGAACGAGACCGCTTCAAGAGAAGTGGAACGAGAAATTCGTGATATAGCGGCTAAAATGCAGGCTGAAGGACGCTCCGACGAATCCTTGAACGAATCTGGGCAGATGACGGCCATGCAGAGAATCCGGATTCTGGTTGAAGAAGGAACCTGGTGTCCGTTGAACAGTCTATTCAATCCAGACGACAATCCAGAGGGTTCCACCTCCATCCTCAAGGGGCTGGGACGGATCAGCGGCAGGTGGGCGGTGGTCGTCGCCTCGGACAACAAGAAATTGGCGGGCGCGTGGGTTCCAGGGCAGGCCGAAAATCTGATTCGCGCTTCCGACACGGCGAAGATGCTGCGTATTCCTTTGGTTTACGTCCTCAATTGCAGTGGCGTCAAGTTGAGCGAGCAAGAAAAAGTCTATCCCAACCGGAGAGGCGGCGGCACCCCCTTTTACCGTAACGCGGAGCTAGAGCAGCTCGGTATTCCTGTCATTGTCGGTATTTACGGCACCAACCCCGCAGGCGGAGGCTACCATAGCATCAGCCCAACTATTTTGTTGGCGCACAGCCAAGCGAATATGGCGGTGGGAGGCGCCGGCATTCTCGGCGGAATGAATCCCAAGGGTTACGTAGACTTGGAAGGCGCTCAGCAATTGATCGAGCTCGAGGAAAATTACAAGGCGGACCCTCCGGGGACGGTGGCCATTCACTTCAACGAGACAGGGTTTTTCCGTGAGGTCTACACAAAAGAACTGGATGTGTTGGAGGCGATCAAAAAATACATGCGCCAAATCCCCGCTTACGACCCGGAGTTTTTCCGCGTGGATCAACCCAAGGGACCTCTTTACGACCCCAATGACCTTTACAGCATCGTGCCACTCAATCCCAAGAGAGGTTATAACATTTACGAGGTTTTGGGGCGCATTTTCGACGGCAGTGAAATCTTGGAATACAAGCGGGGATATGGCCCGGAAATGGTGACGGGGCTGGTGAAAATGGACGGGCTTCTGCTTGGAGTCGTCGCTAACGCGCAAGGCCTCCTCGTCAATTATCCCGAGTACAGGCAGAGCGCCACTGGCATCGGCGGCAAACTGTACCGCCAAGGCTTGGTCAAGATGAACGAGTTCGTCACTCTTTGCGGAAGAGACCGCATACCGATCGTGTGGATTCAGGACACCACGGGCATCGACGTCGGTGACGAAGCCGAGCGCGCGGAGTTGCTGGGACTGGGGCAGTCTTTGATCTACTCCATCGAGACGTCTGGAGTACCGCAGATCGAGATCACGCTGCGAAAGGGGACGGCAGCCGCCCACTACATTTTGGGAGGACCTCAAGGCAATAACAGCAACGCTTTCTCCTTGGGAACGGCTGCGACCGAGATCAACGTCATGAACGGCGAGACCGCGGCCGCGGCGATGTATTCGCGGCGGCTGGCGAAAGATCGAAAAGCGGGCAAAGACCTTCAGCCGATCATCGACAAGATGAACCAGCTGATTGGGGAATACACGGAAAAAGCGCGGCCGGCCTTCTGCGCGAAGATGGGGTTTGTTGACGAGGTGGTCGAGTTTCCGAGCTTGCGTTCCTATATCAAGGCGTTTGCCTGTGCCGTGTATCAAAATCCGAAATCGATATGCCCGTTCCATCAAATGTTGCTGCCGCGCTCGCTCCGGGAGTATGACACTTGGAAAAAACCGTGAAAAAACCGTGAAAAATCAGGATACGTTTGCTATGGACGCGCGCTGCACGATGGGCATCGACATCGGCTCCACGACCTCGAAGTGCGTCATTCTGAAAGAGACCGCGAATGACGGCAGGGAGATTGTGAGCAGGGAGATCGTGAGCAAGGCGCTCATTCCCTTCGGGGCGGGGACCAGTGGCCCCGCGCGCGTCGTCGAACAAGCGCTGGCCGATTGCGGATACCAGAAAGAGAATGTGGCCTATACCCTCGCCACGGGCTACGGCCGCAATTCCGTCGAGGCGGCAAATTTCGAAATGAGCGAACTGTCCTGTCACGCGTGCGGCGCGTACTTTTTATTTCCCGGTGTTCGCACGGTTATCGACATCGGAGGTCAGGATGTCAAGATTTTGCGTATCGGAAAAGAAGGTGTCCTCGATACTTTTGTGATGAACGAGAAGTGTGCCGCGGGCACAGGGCGTTTTCTTGAGGTCATGGCGCGGGTTCTGGAGGTAAAGTTGGAGGATCTGGCGCAATTCTCCGCCCAGAGCACCGAGCGGGTGGACATCAGCAGCACCTGCACGGTGTTCGCGGAATCGGAGGTCATATCGCAGCTCGCGCGGAACAAAAACAAGTGTGACATCATCAACGGTATTCACCGTTCGGTCGCCGGGCGGGTGGCTGGTCTCGCGAGGCGGGTGGGGATCGTGAAAGATGTGGTCATGACGGGCGGCGTCGCGCAAAATTCCGGGGTGCTGCTGGCCTTGGAAAATGAGCTGCGGACCGATATCAAAACATCGCCCTTGTCTCAATACGTCGGCGCATTGGGAGCGGCGTTATTGGCGTTCAGAAAATTGGGGAATCTGAAAGCGTGACGTAACCGTGTGCGTGGTGTTGGCCTAGGAGGGGAACGAGATGAGCGAAAACCAAGAAATAAAAGAGCCAGAAAAAAAAGAGGCAAAGGTTTTTCTGAGGGAGATCGTGGACCGGGTTTACCAGAGCGCGTGGGACGCCAAGAAACGAGGGGAGCCCGTGGGCTGGTCTTCTTCCAAATTTCCGGCGGAGATTGCGGAGGCGCTGGGCCTGGCCGTTTGTTATCCCGAAAATCAAGCGGCCGCTATTTCAGCAAAACATGGTGGACAGAGGATGTGTGAACACGCCGAGTCGTTGGGGTACGCGAATGACATCTGCGGTTACGCCCGGATCAGTCTCGCCTACGCCTCCGGGGCCGAGTGCGAGGAAAGAACGATGCCTCAGCCGGATTTCCTGTTGTGTTGCAACAACATCTGCAATTGTATGACCAAGTGGTATGAAAATATCGCGCGTATGCGCGACATTCCCTTAATCATGATCGACGTTCCTTACAATAACACGACCGAGGTGAGCGAGGAAACGGTCGCCTATCTCAAGGGACAGTTCCAGGACGCCATTCGGCAGTTGGAGAAGATCAGCGGCCGTCAATGGGACGAAAAACGCTTCGAGGCGGTTTGCCAGAACTCGAATCGGACGGCGAAGGCGTGGCTGAAAGCCTGCTCTTACTGTCAGTACACGCCGTCTCCTTTGAGCGGATTCGACCTATTCAACCACATGGCCGACGTCGTCACGGCGCGCAGCAAACCGGAGACCGCCGCCGCCTTCGAATTATTGGCCGAAGAATATGAGCAGGCCGTGAAAGATGGCACCTCCACGTTGCCCTACGAGGAGAAGTACCGCATCATGTTCGAGGGGATTCCCTGCTGGCCGGAGCTGCGCGCGCTGTTCAGGCCGCTCAAGGCGAAGGGAATCAACACCACCGCCGTCGTCTATGCTCCCGCCTTTGGTTTCGTGTACAACAACCTGGACGAGATGATGCGAGCGTACTGCAAGGCACCTAACTCGGTCTGCATTGAGACCGGCGTCGATTGGCGCGAGGGGATCTGCCGCGAGAACAAAGTGGACGGAGTTTTGGTTCACTACAACCGGAGCTGCAAACCGTGGAGCGGTTATATGCCGGAAATGGAGCGGCGCTTCCGCAAGGACCTGGGCGTGCCGGTGGTTGGCTTCGACGGCGACCAGGCGGACCCCCGCAACTTCTCCGAAGCGCAGTACGCGACACGTGTGGAGGGTCTTTTTGAATTGATGGAAGTGAATAAGATGGCGGAAGTGAATAAAGCGCAACCGGGGGGGAAATGACGATGAGCACGATCGGCGAGTTGCTGGATCAATTTGATGTTATCGCGTCCAATCCCAAGGCTCAGTTGGGAAAATATGTAGCTGGAGGGAAAAAGGCGATCGGTTGCTTCCCGTACTACGTGCCGGAGGAGCTGGTGCGAGCCGCCGGTATGGTGCCCTTTGGGATCTGGGGAGCAGAGGGCACGATCAACGCCGCAAAGGAATACTTCGCGCCATTTTACTGTACTATCGCTCAAATGGGGCTGGAACTGGCTTTGAACGGAAAACTGGACAAGCTATCGGGCGTGATCATGCCATCGATATGCGATACGTTGCGTCCTTTGACGCAAAATTTCCGCTCGGCTATCCCGCAGATCCCGTTTATTTTTCTGGCGCATCCTCAGAACAGACGGGCGCCCTACGGCGTGGAGTACACGAAAAGCCAGTACTCCAACGTAAAAAAGAATTTGGAAGCCATCGCCGGTAAGGCCATTACCGATAACGATTTGAAGGACGCTATTCGCGTTTATAACGAGAGCCGCGCTGTCCGGAGGAAATTCGTCAAGCTCGCGGCGCGGCACCCTGAGTCGGTCTCTCCTGCTCAACGGAGCGCCGTTCTGAAAAGCGCGTACTTCATGGACAAAACGGAACACACGGCACTTTTGACTCAGCTCAACGCGCAATTGGAGGCTTTGCCAAAATCCGATTGGAAGGGCTCCAAAATTCTGTTATCGGGGATTCTCGCCGACAGTAAAAGTCTGCTGCAAATTCTCGCTGACAACGGCATGGCGGTCGTCGCCGACGACGTCGCCCATCAATCTCGCGCTTTTCGGCTGGACGTGCCGGACGCGGATGATCCCATGACGGCTTTGGCGCTGCAGTTCGCCGGGCAAGATCACGATGTTCTTCTGTACGACCCTGAGCTGAACAAACGTCCAGAGTACGTCGTCAATCTGGCGCGCGAAAACGGTGCTCAGGGCGTCGTCATTTTGATGATGCAGTTCTGTGACCCGGAAGAAATGGAGTATCCATCGCTCAAGCAGGCTCTCGACAAGGCTGATATTCCCTCCGTGTCCATTGGCTTCGACCAACAAATGCGAGATTTCGAACAGGCGAGAACCCAGCTCCAGGCTTTTGCGGATGTTTTAAGCGCTAAGCGTTAAAATAGAATGCACGCTCTAGAATAAATGGCTATCGAAATATTGCCGGGAGTCTTCCAGCTGGATGTTCCTTTTGTGAAGCATCCCTTGAGAGGCATTCACGATTATTTCTTTAAAGAGAGCAAAGGGCGAAATTTATTGATCGACACGGCTCTCAACCACGATGCCTGTGATGACTCTTTGCGAGGGCAATTGAAAGAGCTGGGGGCGGCGTTGGAGGAGACGGACATCTTCCTCACGCATATGCACGTGGATCACTGCGGGCTGATCTCGCGCCTCAAATGCGATGAAAACAAAGTCTACGCCAGCGAAGTGGACCGAGTTTACATTGACGCCTTCCAGTTGCCCTCCCACTGGAGGTGGCTGACGCAAACCAATACGTGGTGCGGCGTTCCAGAAGAACACGCGTTGAAGCCCGAAGAGCACGTGGCGCACTCCAACAGGCCTTCTTTCAGCGTCCCCATCGAGACGGTGCGGCCGGGCGATACTTTGACCTACGGGGGTTATACGCTTTCGGTGGTGGATTTGGCGGGGCATACTCCCGGGCAGGTCGGTCTGTGGCACGAACCCACGAAAAGCCTCTTCAGCGGTGACCACGTGTTGAATCGAATATCGCCGAACATCACCACGTGGGATTTGGAACACGATTACCTGGAAATATTTTGTGACAACCTCAAGTGCGTGCGTTCTATGCCTATACGTCACCTTTATCCGGCGCACGGAACGCCTCTCGCGGACATCAACGGCCGGATCGATGAGTTGTTGGAACACCACGCCGTTCGTCTCGCGCTCATGGAATCTCTTGTAAGAGCGGCGAATCGTCCGGTGCCCGCTTTTTACGTGGCGAAAGACGTCAAGTGGTCGAAAGGGGACAAATTCACGAAAATTTCGATTCAGCAGAAATGGTTTGCCTGCTCCGAAACGTTGGCCCATCTACGGCATCTGGTAAACAAAGGGAACTTGTACAGCCAATGGAACGGCGAGACGTTGTATTTTTCGCCTTTTCCGTTTTCGGCGAGTGATACCGAGTGATACTCGAGTGATACTTAAAAAGGAGGGGGGTACGGAAGGATGAAGAAAATGCGAAAACAAGGGATGGGGTTGTGGCATCGAAAATGATGTCGAGGTAAAAAGTTTTCGTCCACACCAAAGACGCGGAAAAATCGAAGGAGGCTTTACTGTGAAGAAATGTGCAGCGATTTTGTTGTCGGTTTCACTGTTGGTTCTCGTTGGAATGATTTCGTTGACTGGCCCGGCGGACGCCGCGTACAGAATCAATATCGCCACGGCTACATCGGGCGGCGCGTATTATCCCATCGGCAACACGATGGCGCAAATTTACTCGAAAATCGAAGGAATACGCGCGTCGGCGCAAGCTACGGCGGGAACGCCTCAGAATATCGAACTTCTGATCGAGAACGAAGTTCAGATCGCTATTGGTCAAACCGGTATTTGCTACTACGCCTATACCGCCACAGGCACCTATGAGGGGAAACCCCCTTACACCAACGAACGGGGACTTTTCACGCTCTATCCCAACGTCATGCACTGGATCGTCAAAAAAGGCTCCGGAATCAGGAACTTGGGAGATCTCAAGGGCAAACATATTGTTCCCGGCCAAGTTGCCAGCGCGACCGAGATCAATAGCCGCGAAATGCTCGACGCCTACGGGCTCAACTATCTCAGAGACAAGGGTGAAGTTACGGTCACGGCCGAATACCTTGGCTACAACGAAGCGGGCGACCAGATGAAAAACGGGCTGATCGACGCGACGCATATCGCGGGCGGAGTGCCGACGGCGTCCGTCATGGATATTCTTTCCTCGGACGCGGGGGAATTGCTTTCGATGGACGGGGAACAAATCAGGATCATTTGCAAAATGTACCCCTGGTACTATCCCTACAGGATCGCCGCGGGAACCTACCCCAAGCAGACCGAAGACATTCATACCATCGCGCTTGCCAACATCCTTTTCACCGACGCGAAACTGTCGGACGATCTCATCTATACCTTGACCAAGGCCACTTTTGAAAACCATGAAGATATGGTCATCGGACATAAGGCTACAGAGTACACCGTGGTCGAGAACGCCATAAAAGGAATGCTGATTCCGCTGCATCCAGGCGCGATCAAATATCTGGAGGAGCAAGGCCTCGTTATTCCTGATAATCTGAAACCCTAATTTCCAGTTAGCGTTACGGCGGGCAATCCAGATATTCAGCTCTGGATTGCCTATTTTTAAATATTAAGCGGAGGCCAATGATCATGCCAAATAACGTACCCGTTTCGGGAGGTTTGGAAAATCTGGGAGATTTGGAAAATATGAAAGAAGAAATATCTCAGGCCAAGGCGGAGGAAGTGCTCGAACAGATCGACAAAGAATCGAGCTTTCGTAAATACGCCGGCGTCTGGGCAAAGGTTGTGGCGGTTGTCGCGACGCTCATGTCCCTGTACCATCTCGCGACTTCATCCGGCCTATGGATGGTGCCGTCGATGCAACATCAAAGCGTACATTTGACATTCCTCATGATTTTGACATTTCTGCTCTACCCAGCATTTGGAAAGAAAAAAGGATCGGGGCCGTCGTACTTCGACTTGATTTGGCTCGTTGTCGCCGCCTCCGCCAGCATCTACATATTCCTGTTCTTCGATGAGTTCAGCATAAGAGGGACATCGATTCCACGGGATATCATCATGGGGGAAATTCTCATCATTTGCGTTCTGGAGGCGACAAGGCGTTCCGTTGGAAAAGAGCTGATGATTCTCGCCATGGTTTTCCTGGCCTACGGCCTGTGGGGCGAGTATCTTCCCGGATTGCTGGGACACACGGGTTTCTCTCTTCGAAGAATCGTCTATCAGACCTATCTCACATCCGAGGGTATTTTCGGGGTGGCCCTCAGCGTGTCGGCAACCTACATTTTCCTGTTCATCCTTTTCGGCTCGTTTCTCGCTGAGACGGGTATGGGTTCCTTCATCAAAGACTTCGCCATGTGCATAGCGGGGCGTACCATCGGGGGTGAAGCCAAGGTAGCTATTGTGACCTGTGGCTTGATGGGGATGATCAATGGCAGCGCCGTCGGCAACGTGGCGGCCACGGGAACCTTTACCATACCCTTGATGCGCGGCGCCGGTTTCAAACCGGTATTTTCCGCCGCTCTAGTCGCGGCGGCGGGGACGGGAGGAATGATCATGCCTCCTGTCATGGGGGCGGCCTCTTTCATTATGGCCGAGTATCTGGGACTGCATTACGCCCGAATCATGCTCGCGGCGGCGATTCCAGCCGTTCTTTATTATTTTTCCCAGTATGTTTACGTCCATATCGAGGCGAAACGCCTCGGGATGCAAAAAGTACCCAGCGACAAAATTATCCCCATGTTCAGTGTGTTGAAGACACAAGGGCACATGATTATCCCGATCGTCTCTATCATCTATCTTTTGCTCATAGGACGCACTCCCCTTTACGCGGCATTCTACGGAATTGTGAGTACCGTCGTCGTCACGTTCGCGGCGTCAGTCTTACAGAGGCGTTTCGTGGCGACGCTGAAAGCGTATCTGCGAGCGCTGGAACAGGGAGCGCGACAGAGCGTGAGCGTAGGAGTCGCCTGCGCGGTGGTCGGAATCATCAACTCGGTGACGGGTTTGACGAGTCTCGGCTTCACTCTGGGCAACGCCATCGTTTCATTGGCGGCGGGCAGCATTGTCCTCACGGCTTTTCTCACAATGATCTTGTCGATTATTCTGGGCATGGGCTTGCCGACGACGGCCTGCTACATCATTACGGCCACAATAGGAGCGCCCGCGCTTCTGAAATTGGGAGTTCATCCTCTGGCGGCCCACATGTTCGTTTACTATTTCGCGTGCCTGTCAAACCTGACACCTCCCGTCGCCATCGCTTCCTACGGGGCGGCCGGGCTTTCCGGCCAAAATCCCTCGGAGGTCGGTTGGGCCGGGTTCCGTATCGCGCTCGCCGGTTTCGTTATCCCATACACCTTTATCTACGCCCCGGCTTTGCTTTTCGTGAGCGACTCTTATCTAGAGATCATAACGGCGACTGTATCGGCCACCATTGGAGTCATTGCGGCGGCCGCTGCTGTTCAGGGATATATCTTCAAGCCGATTAACGCGTTTTTGCGTATTCTGCTTTTTGGAGGCGCCTGTCTTTTGATCTTCCCAGGGATCGCAACAGATCTTGCGGGGTTAGCCATCTTTGCCGCTATGATCATCTACCAAAAAGCGCAAATGTCCTCGAAGGCCGCGATGAGTTGACGATAGGCGCACGATTGGATAGATACTGATATACCTGATATAGGAGGCTTTATCGTGCCCAAGTACGATATCATTCACTTTGAAGCGTTAGGCGAGGAAGCTAAGCATTTGGAGGAAGAAACGGTAGGGGAGCAGAAAAAAAACAATCTGCCCCAAGACCTAAAATACCTCATAACGCCTGACGCGGTGCAGGATTTTATGGAAAAAAACCCCGACGTCGCTCTGCCGGATCTCATCACGACGAAAACTCACTCCCGGCTTCCCCAGGGTTATTTGAGCGGTGCGAAAAAAAGCATCGTCACTCGAAGCGCCGGATACGATCATTTCGAGCACCTCGTCGATGTAGCGAACTTCGCTTCTCTGCGTGAATACTGCGTTGACGCCGTCGCCCAAACCGCTATGAAATTTTTGTACGCCGCGGCGGGTCTTTTGAATCACTACACGGAAAACACCCGCACCTTCGAGAGAAACAAGAGCCTTTCCTTCATGGAGTTGACCTCTAGCAGAGTGGCGACCGTTTTCGGAGTAGGGAAAATCGGCAAAAAAACCTACGATCTCTTGGCGGCCAACGGGCTCACAGTACAGGCGGTCGACGTCCGGCGGGACGAATTGGAGCCTTTTTATGGCCACGGCGTCCGCTTCGTCTCAAAAGAAGAGGCGATTAAAAATAGTGACGTCGTTGTCAACGCGATGAATTTAACGAAAATACCCCAGAGCCGTTTTTTCAACGTGGGGTATTTTTCGAAAGAGTATTTGTCCCAAGCGAAACCCGGTTTGATTTTCATCAACGTGACGAGAGGAGAGATCGCTCCGGAGACGGGACTCGTGGATCTTTACGATCAAAAGATCCTCGGCGGGATCGGCCTGGATATCTTTACCGAGGAAAACGTGTTTTCCAAAGTCGTCAAAGGGCAAGCGCCGGAAAAGCCGGACCATGTCGCCGCGAAAGCATTGGTGGAGCGGGCCTTAAATCGCGGCGCGAACATCTACGTCCAGCCGCATCAAGGTTTCAACTCGGACGTCGCCGCCGTCAATAAGGCGTATGAAGCCATTAAGCATATTGTGGCGTGGTACAAAAACGGCAAAAAACATTTTGACGAACAACTCCCTTATTACAGGGGCTAAGGGATCAAACGGGCCACCGTCGAGCGTTTTACGGTGGCCGATTGGGAATCATTTTGCCGAACTTATAAACACTTATAAACAATAGAAGGCGTTGCCGAGTTATTTCCGAGTTATTTCCGAGTTATTCCAACACCTCGAACGGCTCTGGGTCATCGAGAACACGGCACGCAAACTCTAACTGCAAGGTTTTGATCACTTCTTCATCCTTGAACTCCGCGGGGTTTTCTCCGCGGATTCTACAAAGCCTCAGGTACTCCTTGGGAACGGCTTTTTCCTTCAGTGTGAACATTCGGGACGATTCCGGCAAAGAAAGCCGGAATGCGAAGGCTCCGCTGCCCGGCATGACCTTCGGCGCGGGAGTTCCATCGCCCCAAGCCGGGTCGACCGCAACTCGATCATCCCTTCCCCGAAACAAAAACTCCAAGGCGTCTTGTATCCCGTCCCCTAAAGCGCCGGACTTGGCATGGACGGCTCTGCGAGGTAATCCGCGCTCCTCGTTCCCCTTTATGTTCCCCTCCATCCGAACCCACTGCCGGACCAACGACCACGCGAGGCAAAGGCCGCACAACGACGTGTTCCCATGGTACCGCCGAAGCTGTTCGATCCCCACGGTGTATTCCCCATAGTCGTTCAGGCAAAGACGGAAGTCGTCCTTCAGAATTGGAAGCTCGGAGCGAACATCACTGGGGAGCGTTCCACATATCCTGTGAGCGTACACGTCGAAAATATCGATGGGGTCCAGTGCCAAGAGCGCGGCCTCGAGTTTCCGGCGAAGTTCCAGAGCTCGCGCCTCCGCTTCTGGTGGAATTCTCTTGAAATGCAGGTCTTCGGAGATTTTATAAAATTCTTCTGGAACCAGTCTCGGTTTCACAGCGAGTTCCACATACCCATCCTCCTGGGAGAACCGATAAAAGAACTTTCCCCTGACGGGGGCCGGGACGGTTCCCTGGGGAACGGGCATATCCAAATCAAGGACATAGCGGTCCAGGGACGCGCATCGCAAAACCATCTCCACGGCGTCCTTGAAGCCCTTTCCGGTAAAAGGGGTTTCCACGGAACACCTCCCGCGCACGAAGCATCCTCCATGGGGAAAGAGCAGAGAATGAGCCAATCGCATGGCCTTGTACCCTAAAACCGTCCCCGCGGGATAACGCCCCCCGTGATAGGCCGCGATATCCCGGTAGTCAGCTTGTAGCGAAACATCACCGGCGCGGAATTCGAGCTCTCCACTCTTGATCATGTCGTGAATCAGCGCGCGATCAACGAGACGGGGTCTACATACTTCACGGCGAGTTCCGCGTCGATGAGGAACTGCATGGTGCTCTTCAGATCCTCGATGTCCCGCTCTCGGATGTCGGGGTCGAAGTCGTAGAGCTTGGCCATCTCTTTGACCTGCTCAATCTCTATCTCCGTCTCCTCGCTGACGATCTTCGCCGCTTCCTCCGGGTTATCCGCGGCATAAGCCAGGGCCTTGCGATGAATGTCCAGCATCCTCTTGGGAAGGTCAGGCACTTCTTCTAGGGCTTTCGCACTGACGCCGATCAGAATCGTCGCCTCGATCAGCCCTTCGCCGTCAAAGAGCACCCGAGCGCCGCCCTCGATCGCTTTCAGCGCCGCCGGTCCGGCCGCTAGGGCTCCGTCGATGGAGTCACTCATCAGCGCGGCCGTGGCCGTGGGAATCGGCATTTCGATATGCTCCACGTCCAAAGGCGACACTTCCGCTTTCTTTAGTCCCGCCAGCAGCAGTTGATGCAGCACCGTTCCCTTGGGGCCGGCGACCTTCTTCCCCTTCAGATCGGCGATGGTTTTTATAGCGGGGTCCTTAACCAAAAGAGAGTACGTTTTAGGCGCTCTCGAATAGATCCCCGCGATCTTGATGTCCAGTCCTTGAGAGGCAGCCAACAGAAGAGACGTCCCCCCGATGCAGTTGGCTACCTGAACCGATCCCGCCGCCATCGCCTGAGTCTGTTGAGCGCCGGATGTTATTTCAGGATGGGAAACCGTGTAGCCCAAGGAACCAAACTCCGCCTCCAGAAGTCCCAGATGTTTTTCAATGATAGAGGGAATGTTCAAAGGAGACTTTACGTAGGTGATGGTCATGGTTTTTTCCCCCGCCCGCGCCGGAAGCGCGGAGAATACCGTCAATGCCAAAACAAACGCCAAAAAGCCCACAACCCATTTTTTCATACTCGTATTCCTCCATTTGCTTATTTTTTGTTAAATTTTTTCGATGGAAAGTAAAATTCGTTCACGGAGAGAGTACAGCTCCGCGGATTTCCTTGGGTGAGGGCTCTCGACCTGGAAGCGGTCGGTCACCTCCCCTTCGCGCAGGACGACGACATGATCGGCTAGCAGCAACGCCTCGTCGATGTCGTGGGTGACGAATAAAATAGTCTTTCCTCCTTCCTGCCACAGCCGCAACAGGTCGCTCTGCAGCGCTTTTCGCGTGAACCAATCCAAGGCTCCAAAGGGCTCGTCCATGAGAATCAAATGAGGTTTGCGGAAAAGTGTTCTTCCCAGAGCAACGCGCTGTGCCATACCTCCGGAAAGCTCGTTGGGAAATGCCTTGGAGAATTCGGACAACCCCAGAGTCCGTAAAATTGGGTCCACGTTACCGCCGCTAAAAACTCCGCCAAGTTCAGCGAAACGGATGTTGTCGGCGACGGAAAGCCACGGCATCAGGCGCGCTTCCTGAAAAACGTACCCCATGTGACGCCGAGGGACGGAGCAGAACACCTCGCCTTCGGAGGGTTTTTCCAGGCTGGCGATCAGGCGCAGAAGGGTTGTCTTCCCACATCCGCTTTTACCCAGGAGCGCGACGAAAGAACCCGCTGACAGGCTTAGGGAAACGTTCCGTAAAGCCGTTACGGGTCCATTCTCCGTTTCGTAAATTTTCGTCAAGTTTTCGACGCGAACCATGTCGTCACCCTACCACCCGTTGCTCGCTCGTTCGGCTCCACGGGAAGAGGCGAGAAGAAACAATCTCCAACAGAAAATCGGAAAAAGCGCCGACACACCCCAATACGAGGACGCCGCAGATGATGGTGTCTGATCTCGACAGGGTTTCCGCCTCCCGGATCATGTAGCCGATGCCGGAAGACGCCGCCACAATCTCCGCACCCACCAGAGACCTCCAACTGTAGGACAGGGCAAGGCGGATGCCCACGAAAAAATAGGGAAAGAAGGCGGGAAACGCTATATGCCGAAACAGGGCCCACCGTGAAAACGACAGGGTTTTGCCGACCTCCAGAAGTCGGCGATCCACATGCCGTATACCGTTTTCCGCGTTGAGCAGTATGGGGAAAAAACTGGCCATGACGACGACGGCGATTCTGGACGCCTCTCCAATCCCCAGTCCCAAGATCAGGAGCGGCACTACCGCTAGGGGCGGAATTTGACGGGCAAAATTCAGAAGAGGACGCGTCAGTAAGGAAAAAATGGGAACCAAGCCCAAGGCGATGCCCATAGGAAAGGCCACGAGCACAGAGATGCCGAACCCCGAAAACACACGCGTCAAGCTTGCAAAGAGATGTCTCGCCAGAACTCCGCTGTTCAGAAGATTCATCATCCTGCGCAATACCAACAGTGGCGCGGGAAACAAAAAATGATTCCATCCAGGCCGACCGCTACCCCAGTGCCACAAAAGCAAAAGAATAATAAACCCCGACGCCGAAAGAACGCGACGACCCCATCTACGCATCGGCAAAAAGCCTCTTTATCTCAAAGATAAACGTCAAACAATAATGTTTGTCCGTGCAAACATTGTAATATTTTTACTTCTATCTGTCAATCTTCGTGCTTGGCGTCGAGTCATTTGAACACTACTTGCGCAACAAATGTGGGAAAAGCGGTCAACCCTGCTCACCACACCTCGGAATTTCCTGTCAATTTCAGTGTCAAAGTGCACTTGGTGGAAAAGCTCGCCAAGACATCGAGACATTGAAAAAATGGGTAAACGTACTCAATTGAGCTATTTTTAGAGCCTGTTTTTTGAATTTCTTTTCCCCGCCAGACCCCAAATCGCAGGCAAAAAAGAGCATCTTACAGTGTGTGTATGTTTAAAAATTGATTACCAAAAACCGACATGACAAGACTCTATCAAAAAATCAAGGGAGAAATTTCTTTCTCCCTACCGCCGTTGTTCGCAATGGCGAACTTCTTATTTAAAGGTGGAACAAACTGTGACTCGCTATATAAAAACTAATCCGGCAGCACGACGCGGGGAACGCGGTGGGTAAAGAGACTTAATGCCTGTGTAAGAACGCTGTCGATGCGTCTCGCAATCTCCTGTACCGTAATCTCCTCTGTTCCCTGCCGACCGATCACGACGACTTCATCATCAACCCGCGCATCTGGGACCCGCGTCAAATCGATCATCGTCTGATCCATACAGATCGCTCCCACGACGGGGACGCGTTTGCCGCCGACAAGCACCTCCGGGTTGTGCTGAAAACGCGCGAAGCCATCATAAAAGCCCATCGGAAGCACGCCAATTTTCTGAACGCCTCGCGTCATGTAGCGCAACCCATAGCCGATGCCGCTGTTGGGCGGGAGCACACGCACAGCGCTTAACGCCGTTTTGACGGCAATCGACGGCATTAGCGGGAAGGGACGGCTCCTTTCCCCGCTGGGCAGTCCGTAAAAGAGATTTCCAGGCCGAACTGCGCCGAGGCGCATTTGCGGGTAATGGATGATAGCCGCGCTGTTGCAGGTGTGCAGAAGGGGCAATTCGACGCCCGCCGCGCGTATTTTTTCCACTGCCGTCATAAATCGCTCGAACTGCCAAAGCGTATAGGCCGGGTTAGGTTCCTCCGATGTGGCGAAATGCGTAAAAGCTCCCTCGACACTCAACTCCATGTCACGCAAAACCGGCGCGTTCGCGACGGCTTCGTTGGGTAGGAATCCCGTCCGCCCCATGCCGCTGTCGATTTTGACGTGAACGCGGGCGGGTTGTCCAACGCGCTCCGCGGCGTTCTTCATAGCCAGGGCGTAGTCCAAGTCCCCGCAGGCGCAAATGACACCGTTACGGACAAGTGGTTCCGCCGCGGCGCGTGGCGCGGCGCTCATGACCAGAATGTCCTCTCGGAACCCATCCCGTCGCAGCGCCAAAGCCTCCTCCGGCGTCGCAACGCCGAACATGCCGCAGCCCACTTCCCGCAGAATCCGCGCGATCGTGAGCAGGCCCAGAGAATACCCGTCGCCCTTGATGATTCCGATGATCTGGCAACCGGGACCGACGTACTTTTGGATGTTTCGGTAATTTACCCGCAGGCTTGCGGCGTCGATCTCCAGACGGGTCGGGCGCAGTCTCTCCAAACCGGCATAGGGAGACAGTTCACTACAGGCCACGGTCTTTCATCCACGCTTTATAGGTTTTAAAGAAGACAGGGCTTAGAAGAAGGAGGGCGATCATATTGGGAATGCCCTCAATGCCCGTTGAGACGTCGACGACCGTCCAGACGAAATCCACAGATTTCTCCAGAACAATAAACGGCGGAATCAGCCAGATGAAGTTAAATAGGAAGATCGTTGATGGCTTGTCGCCGAAGACATAGACGACCGAGGTTTTGTATTCGAAGTAATAGCCGATCATCGTGGTCAAGGCCGCCAATGTGACAGTGATCGCGACGATGCCCTGGCCAAAGCCTCCATAGAGCGACTGGAAACCGGAGAAGGTCAGTTCGACGCCCGTCTGCCCGTTGTGCCAAAGGTTGGGAGCGGCACAGAGAATGACGATGGCGGTCATGGTGCACATCACCATGGTGTCGATGAAAACCTCCATAGCGCCGTAAAGGCCCTGATTGCAGGGATGATCCGTGATGGCCGTGGCGTGGACCATGGGAGCGGTTCCCAATCCGGCCTCGTTGGAAAAGGTTCCGCGCGACGCGCCCCGCTGAAGCGCCTGGATGACCGTTGCGCCGGCGAACCCGCCGATGGCCGCGTGCGGATTGAAGGCGTACCGGAAAATATCGACAAAAACCTGAGGAAGATGTGTAATGTTGACGAGGATGATGCCCATTGAGAAGATGACGTAGAAGATGACCAGGAAGGGGGTGATCTTTTCCGCAAAACGTCCGATGCGCTTGAACCCGCCGAAAACGACGAGCGCGGTGAGGACGACCGACGCGACGACGGTGTAGAGGGGCTTGATTCCGAAAGCCGTGTCGAGCGCGACGGCCATGGTGGAGGGTTGGACCCACACGGCTGTGCCCAGCGCGCCCAGAATCATCATGACGCCGTAGAAAATTGACAGGGGCTTCCACTTCGGTCCCAGGCCCTTTTCAATGTAATACATCGGGCCGCCGTAAAACGTACCGTCGGGCCGCTGTTCGCGGTAGAGGACGGCGAGAGTGACCTCGACGAACTTCGTCATCATGCCGAGGATCGCCATCACCCACATCCAGAAGACCGCTCCGGGGCCACCCAGCGCGATTGCCGTCGCGACGCCGGCGATATTGCCATTGCCGATCGTTCCGGCCAGAGCCGCGGATATGGCCTGGAAGGGTGTGATGGTTCCTTCGCCCTTCAGTTCCTCATGCCGTAAGACTTTGCCCAGAGTCTCGCGGAAGATGAAAGGAAGGTGCCGAATCTGAAAGAACCCGGTCCCGAAGGTGAAGACGACCCCGCACACAGCGATGAGCGCCAGCATGGGCCAACCCCAAAGCTGTCCCGCCAGCCAATCGAAAAAACTGAAAAACGCGCTTTCCATCTACTATATTCTCCTTTTCTATGTAAAATTCATTTCCGAGCTACGCGGAAATGTAAAACTCGAAGCCTCGGGTTTCGCCAGAAACCACCCAAAATAGCGATCTTCAGGAATACAGGAATACAGGAATACAGGAATAGCGATCTTCAGGTTGATAGGACAATGTTTACGCGCCATCGCCGCGCGGGTGTTATGCGGACTATCGCTTTGGAGACGGAGATGACGCGGACTTAGATCCCACCAAATTTTCGTCGAGGACGTATTTATCGTATTCCTGAACCCTCTTGGCCGTGTCTTTGCCGTTTTTTAAAAAGACAGAGTACATCAGTGTGTGGATCAGTATCATCGCGGCCGCATAGGCGTCCACAAAGGTGATGGTCCACTGGGGCGTCAGAATCAGACAATCCGCGTAGGTAGCCGCGGGAGAAAGAACACTGTCTGAGATCACAATGATTTTTGTATTTGGGTTTCGACTTCGCAAGGTCTCCAGGATTTCGTTCGTTCTTGTCGGATATCGCGGAAAACTGAACGCCAAAATGACGTCGTTTTCCGAGAGATCGATGAATGTGGCGAAATCGGGAATGTCAAGGCGAGTCAGAGCGACAACGTTCTTGCGGATGATGCTCAGGTAAGAAGCCGCGTACTCGGCGAGAAAATAATTGAGTCCGGCCGCCGTCGTGACGATTTTTTTTGCTTTGACGAGGAAATTTGTCGCTTGCTCCAGCACCTTGAGATCAAGAGTGCGATAAGTTTTTTCGATGCTTTTGCTCTCGAGAGAAAAAATTTCGTCGATGATCTTTTGCGTTCCCTCGGACTCTTCTCTACTGAAGTCCTGAATGAGGCTGTGTCCAGGTTTTGTCCGGTCGATCTGGGCACGTATCGCGGTTTGAAGGTCGGGGAATCCCTTGTATCCCAAGAATCGAGCGAAACGGGTAATGCTCGGTTCGCTCACGCTGGTGGCGAAGGAGAGTTCCGTGATGCTGGAGTAAGCCAAATCCGCGTAGTTTTGCGCGATGAAGCGGGCGAGAATGTACTGCTTCGGACTAAAATCCTTGTTTTTCGATTTCAGACGATCGAGCAATAAACCCTCTGAGACATCGAGCTTCTCCTCCATCTGGAACTCTCCTTTATTGGAGGTCGATTTTCACGGCCATTCCGTCCCTCAATAGGCGGAGAAAATAGGCGGAGAAACGGAACAGCCTTTTAACAGCCAACCAGCCTCGCGTTAGAAATAAAGTTCGTACTCTTGCGGTACAGGAGCATTATACACGTAATCGGCCTCGGACCTTTTGACGGTGGTCCAGCGGTTCAACAATTTTTGTGGGAAAACCGGATCGAGGTATTGATGGTCTTTCTCCAACCCGTCCATAACAGCATTCAGATTGAGAGGAAATCTTCTGTTCTCGTCGCTTTCAGTATTGTTGAAGCCCAGTTTCACAGGGTCGAGGTTCTGCAATATCCCGTCGCATCCCGCGAGGAGCATGGCCGCGAGCATATAATAAATATTCGCCGAGGCGTCACCTGTGCGATACTCCATGCGAACTTCCTGTTTGCCGAGGTAGCCCGGGATACGAATGGCCGCGTTCCTGGACGCTTTGGCGAAAGTGGCGCTTATAGGCGCCTCATAACCCGCTATCAACCGCCGATAGCTGTTGGTGCTGGGATTACAGAAAGCGAGGAGACTTCCTGTCAGGCTGTGGGTCAACAGCCCAGCAATATAGGAAAGGGCTTTTTGGGAAAGGCCGTAGAGTTCGTCCCCGATAAAAAGGGAGGTTCCGTCTTTTTCAAGAAATTGATGAACGTGCATACCGCTTCCGGCCATTTTGTAAAGGGGTTTAGGCATAAATGTGGCTTTCAATCCCATTCGATCAGCTACGCAACGGATGATCCACTTGGCCAGACTGACGCCATCCGCCGCTTTTCGAATGTCCATGAAATTCAACTCGATTTCCAGTTGTGAAGCCCCCACCTCGTGATGGTGGTACTTGACCGGAATACCGATTTGTTCCATTAAATACACGACCTGATTGCGAAAATCCATGTAACGATCATCTGGCGGGAGGCGATGATATCCTCCGTGGTGGTCAAAACGAGGAGCGGTGTCGAATTCGTGTCCCAGTCCTTCGGCGGAGGCTACGGAATAAAAGGATCCCGTTACATCGCACCCATACTTCACTGAATCAAAAATATAAAATTCTAATTCTACCAAGGCTTGCATGTTATCGGCGATTTTCCGCTCGCGCAAAAAATCCAGGGAACGCTGGACAACGTTGCGGGGATACTGGTCGAAAAGGTCGCCGTTGGAAGTCAGCACATCCCCCAACACGTGAAGGATCCGAAAATTGCCCCGTTTTTCGATAAAAGTGGTTTTTTCGTCAGGTACAATAATCATATCGGAGTCCGTGACCTTGGCATAGCCATAGTTGGACGCGTCGAAACCAATGCCCTTTTCAAAAATTTTCTTCGTCACGTATCCTTTCGGTATCGATACGCTGCGCAGATTCCCGTGCAAATCCAGGGCCATCAGGTTCAAAAAATCAAAGGGTCCGTCTTTGGAATACTTCTCGATAAGCATTTCGTTTCCCATGTTGACCGTGTCCATTTGAATACCTCCTCAATTTTTTCAGTATTTTTTCGACATTTTTCCAACATTAATGACAAGTGTTTGAAGGTAGTTTTTCATGAATAATGATATAAGAAATTAAATTTTCAAAAGTTTACACTTACCTTTGATTTGTGTCAAGTGGTTTTTCCTGACCCAAAAGCACAGATTGCGATTTTAGATCAAACATTTTTTACAGTGTTTCTTACGGCTATTTTGGTTTTTTTTGGGGGTCTGTTAACGTGAACTGCTATGTTAGAGCGAGAGCTTTTGAGTTATGCCATAAGGATTGAATTTGAGTTATGCCATAAGGATTGGAATGGAAAAGGACACACTGGAGCCTTTTTTGAGGACGCTGGTGATGGAGATTTTTCCACCCAGCATCTTGACCCGGTCTTCCATGTTGACGAGTCCATAAGAACCTCGTTCTTTGGCAGCGGCCTTTTCCCGCGCCACATCAAATCCTTCTCCGTTATCAGTGACTCGAACTTTTAAAGTTTTTCGGGAGTACGCAATGCCCACCTTGATTTCAGTGGCTCCGTGTCGGGCGGCGTTCATCACCGCTTGGTGCAGTGTTTTGAAAGACGCGATCCGTGCACTGGCGGGCACTTCGTCCAGATTCCCGTTGAGCGTGAAGATGAGAGTGCATTTCCACATTTGTATCAATTGCGACGCTAAACGTTTCAAGGGAAACCCAAACCCCTCTTGGATGCCCGTGGGGTTCAAGTTAAAAAGAAAAGCGCGTATTTCATCAAGTCCGTTTCGCGTCTGTTCGAGAGCTCGTTCGATTTCTTCCTTGGTTTTTTCGTAGTCAGCGCGGAGTAGGTATTCCTTTCCCGTTTCCAGAATCAATCCCACGGCGGCAAAGGTTTGGGTGGGACCATCATGCAGTTCTCTCGCGAAAGTGATTGCTTCGCGTTCCGCCAAGTGAAAGGCCGTCTGCATCGTCTCGGTGTTGCGAACAGCGTCGTCGCTCGCGGAAAAATCCTCTGGCATAGACACGAGGTTAAGCACCATACGTAGGCGGTTGCCCATGTTTTCGCTTCTATTCACCAAGCGCTTCAGGCGATACTCTTCTTGTGTCAGCTCGCTTTTTTTTGCGCTCAGAAGCCGGTGTCGTTCTTCCAAAGAGCCGCGAATTTTCATATAAGCCGACGCGCGCTCATAAGACGCTTTTTCGTCCAACAGCTCGCCGCGTATCGAGCTTTGCAACAGTTCCTCACGTGATTGCTCGTAGTCTTCGATTGCTTTGTCCAGGGCCGCCGCCAAATCCCTCAACTCCAAGACAAGAGCGCGCGCGCGTTCTTTCACATCCTCGAGCCGTCCAGATTCTTCTTGCCTCATGAGGTAAAGCTCGTTCAGGCTCTCTTGCAAGCAACGACTGATACGCTCTCCAATATCTCCGATTTTGTCTGGCATTGACATGGAACAACTCCACTCACACCCGTAATATTTTCCGACGAGAAAACGTTCCTACAGTACAATACCATTATATTTTATCGCGCGGAGCCACAAAAAGATACCGTATTGTGTACACAAACATCCGCACCCACGACCAAACGGGAGCGGTATGTCTGCGTCAAAAAGTTATCGATAATGACTCGCTTTGGGCTACTTAGAGTACAACTCGACTGCTAGGATCTCGTTGACGTCAATAGGAAGCTCGTTGCGCTGTGGCTCTCTAAGCAGCTTTGCGCTGAACTGATCCTTGTTTTTCTCGATGTAGGGGACATTAAAGGAAACGAGCCCCTGGAAATTATCTTGAAAAACTTGATTTGTCCGAGATTTTTCCCTGAGAGCCACCACGTCGTTCACCTTCACGCCGTAGGAGGGGATATCCACCTTCGCGCCGTTGACCAACATGTGTCCGTGGGAGACAATCTGGCGGGCCTGACGAATGGACCGAGCGAAGCCGATGCGGTAGACCAGATTGTCCAAACGACACTCCAGCGTTTTCAAAAGCGCCACGCCAGTCATATCGGAGCTTTTTTTCGCTATCTCGAAATAACGGGCGAACTGCCGCTCCAGAATGCCGTAGTAAGCCTTGATTTTTTGTTTCTCCAGCAATTGGAGGCCATATTCCGAGACCTTCTGTCCGCCTCTGGTGGGCTTTTTAGTGTCTACTCTCTTCAGTGCCTTGGGATGACCGCAGACATTGACTCCCAAATGGCGGGAAAGTTTAAAACGGGGTTCTCTTCGCGTTGCCATAAAGACGCTCCTTTTCTAATACAAATTAAAGGGTTTTTTGATTTTTTTGATAACCCTTCTTCTTTTTTTCCAATTCTAGAATTTTATCATTGTTAGCGGGAGGTGTAAACCACCAAAATTCACGGGTTATGGGCTTTTCGCTCATTAGGCGCTGCTTCTTTCTTGTTTTCAATTTTCTCAATTGCTACTTTCTCAATTTCTACCTGACGCACAGGACGTTTCAATTTCTTCAGCTTGATTTCTTCAGCTTGATCGCATATCCTTTATAGCAACATATCCTTTATAGCAAATGGATACTTCCCCGCCATAGCTTTCTCGCGCTTCCAGGTCGGTGATTTGCTGTGATTTGCTTCGGATGAAGGTGGGTTCGGATGAAGGTGGGTGATGTGTTGGACGAAGAGAGGAATATCCTTTCCGGAATATCCTTTATCGTAACTCCTGAAACAGGATTCGTCTTCTCATCTCATCCAGCTCATTGGCCTGATCTCGGAGAATCAAGATGACATGAACGAGGCCATGAAAAGAGCGTACCTGGATTTGAATTTGTAACGTACCTGGATTTGAATTTGTAGGGAGAGCAAACACATCGCGCTCTCCCTTTGCAAGATGTCTTAACGACCTGATACGTTTGCCGTTCCGTCAGACCTATTCAAATCTATCTAAACAGATTCAAAGCTGACTTCCTGCTTCACTGAGGCCTGTTTCACCGCCATCTCGCGACGACGGCCAGAGCTTTCCTCTCCGCAGGCTGACACCGTGGAACTCACGGCGTAATTTCTGAAATTGATCGCTGCGTTCACGTCTCGGTCATGATGTACGCCGCATTGCGGGCACGTCCACTTCCGAACTGATAGCGACAACTACTCTAATCTATTCATAATTACATATATTAACATAGATTCAGTCATATTTCAATCGAACTGTTTACACCCTGGTTTTCGCCCCAAACAGCATTACTACAATCACCCAACCTTCCCAAAATCCCGAATTACAGCCACTGGCTTTGTTGGAAATATCCGGCTTTGGTGAGTTTTTTTTCCAGATAGCGCTTTCGGAGCTGATCTCGACCTGGCCGACGATGTCCACGTCGATGTATCCACTAATCTTCACGATTCCCGATGTAGTGGAGGTAAACGTCACCTCGTAGACCAAACCGTCAACTGAAACCGGCGGTAGTTTAAAAGAATTGCTCATCGTGGGAGCGAGTTCAGGAACCTTGACGGGAGTGTTCAGAATAACAACTTTCGAGTACCGCCAGGCGTTGATATTGAGCTTCGACGCGTTGAGCTGCATCGCCAAAGAAAAACCCAGAAAATATTGATCTCCGCTTTCTATTTGGGTTCGCATATCCAAAGTGCCGTCGAGAGTCATTTCGACCCGCGCAATACCCTTTTCCACGAATCCTCCACCCTCTATAAACCATGGACCGCTAATATCATAAATATCATAGTCCGCAAGAACGGATCCTGGCGCTAGAAACAAAAAGAGAAGCGCTATCACCAAATTCCTTCGCATATTCAAAAACCTCCTGAACGCAAGAATCTCACACGAGGTCGGGCGCGTCCGTCGGAAGAACCATCATTTCAAATTGGGTTCGCATATCCAAAGTGCCGTTGAAGGACCATCATTTCAAATAAGGTGACACGTCGTTCTTCTGGCCTTGCAAGACCTTCAGGAGGTCTTTTTCGATCAAATCGTCATTGCCTCCGTTGCGGAACTTGCCGATGACGATCATCGCGACTTTGCGAGAGATGGCCTCGGCCGCGGCACGGTGAACGTCCAGAGGCCGCTCGATGAAGGCGCCATCCATCAGGTCGCCGGACGCGTTCAGCGCGAGAACCGTAGGAACGCGGCTCGTTCCAAGGCGTTGTTGCAAAAAACCCTCGGCAGCGGCGTTCCACTCTTCAAACACCACGGAGATATGGGGGTTGACCCGCGGAATTTTACCTAAGAGGGGCAACACTGCCCGGCAATCAGGACAGCCGACATTCGCGAAAACCACCAAGGTGATCCCCTGAAATTCTTTTAGGGCTTTCTCGAAAGAAGGAGAAAATTTCACTTCCTCCGAGCGTTGTTTAACGTAAACTTCATCCGAGGAAACGCCGAGAAACTCGTCAAACGTTTTCCCCGATGTTAAATCGAAAGGTACCTGATTGTCGGTCATTTTTACTCCCCCGTCTTACGATAACTCATGAATGATTCACATACGGAGTATAGCGCAAAACCGTTTGAAAACATCAACGGTTGCCAATAATGCCTCCACGGCCAGGATCGGGAACGAAAGTGGAGTCGCCCTCCGCGCCAACAATCATCCCGACTTTATAAGCGCCGTTAACTCCGCCAAAGTTTCGACTGTCGACAAAACTTCCGTTGGAGAGATGCCCAATGACGCCGCCCACGGCTTCCCCTCCTCGAACCGTGCCTTTGTTATTGCTATGGTCCACAGCGCCGAACGTCATTTCGCCTACTACACCACCCACGTTGATCACTCCCACCACCGCCGCGTCGGCGGTGCAGCTTACGACGACACCTCCACCGGCCAATTCGCCGACAATACCCCCAATATGCGCTCTGCCCTGGACAAATCCCAAGGTACCGCATCCATGTAGCTCTCCTCCCCCGATACGGCCCGCGACACCGCCGATGTTCCCGATTCCTGTCACCTGCCCGTCAAAGGTCGACTTGTCGGCGCCGCCACTCTCGATGATATTGCCGATAAGACCGCCTACGTTATGCTCTCCCTTAACTAGCAAGTTTTTTCCATAGCAAGCCACAATATCACCGGCGAGGATACTCCCCACAGCTCCTCCTACGTCCAGAGCGCCGATCACTCGCCCCGATATGACTCCTACACGTATTCTCGCCTGGTCTATCGTGCCGGCCAGTCCTCCAACGGCGTTCCTCCCTTCGACCTGCCCTAAAAAATCACAATTCTGCAATCCGCCTCCCAGCAAGCTGCCCACAAGACCGCCCACTGAGGAAGTTCCCTTCACCGAACCGGAAACCGAGCAGTCGGTCGCGACGGAGTTTCTCATAAACGCCGCGATGCCTCCCACGCTACCCCCCGAAAGGTCCACATGCTGTAGGTTGATACGGTTCACAGTAGCTCCGTCGATCACGCCGAACAACCCCATCAACGGCCGTTCGCCCCGAAGGTTCCAGATGATATACCCCCCGCCATCGAAGATACCTTTAAAGGGGTTACTCCTGCCCCTGTCGGAAAAACCGATGGGAAACCACGGAGCCCCTTCCAGGTCGATGTCGGTTCCCAGTCGAATATACTTGCCCGCGTAAGAGTTGCCTCCGCTCACCGAGTTCGAGAAGGCGGCAAGTTGCGCCGCGGTACTGATCAGATAGGGGCTTTTTTGAGTTCCCGCTCCACTTGCGAAGATCGGCGGAGTTTTGGACGCGGTGGAACGTTGGCCGTTGCTAGGAACGCGTTTCCTTATGACCCTTCCGGTTGCGGCGTCGCTTTCCGACGAGAAAGAAATCACGAAAAGCCCAGCCAGGAAGATCACGAAAAAAATAGCAGTAAACGTTCTATTGTGTTTGCTCATAAGTGTACACGCTCCTTAAAAAACAAATGTACTTATTTCATTCCCTATTTTTATTTCCCTTTTTCATTTTTATCTTACCAAATAAACCGCTAAATGAAGCGTCTCCATGACTGAGAAAATCTTAGGGAAGAAAACCTGTATAATCTTCTCAGCATTGAATTATAATAAGGGGTGAGCTTTTTGTGTGGAATCATGGGCTACATCGGTCCCAGAGACGCCGCCGAGATCGTTCTTAAGGGACTGGAGTGTTTGGAATACCGAGGATATGACTCCGCGGGGATCGCGTTGGCCGAAGGACATAAGATCGGTATATCCAAGTGCGTGGGCAGCGTGGCGAATCTGAGGACCCAACTGGAAAAAAACGTCTTAAGCGGAAAGATGGGTATAGGTCATACTCGCTGGGCGACTCATGGGGGTGTGACGCGGGAGAACGCGCATCCTCATGTGGATGCCGACGGCAGGGTGGTTTTGATCCATAATGGTATTGTGGAGAACTTTCACGAATTAGGCGAAGAGCTGGTAAAACAAGGTGCCCACTTCACCTCCGAAACAGACACGGAAATAGTCGCTTTTCTGATTTCGAGCCTTTACAAAGACGATCCGCTTCTTGTGATACGAGAAGCCTGTGCTCGTTTGAGGGGCTCCTTCGCTTTCGTCATTCTTTTCGCTGACGTGGCGGACCGCTATTACTGCGTCCGCAAAGGACCGCCTCTGGTGCTGGGAACCGCTGAAGGCGAGACTTTTTGCGCCTCGGACGTCACTGCCCTGCTACCTTATACCCACAACATTCTTTTTATGGAAGACGGTGAAATAGCGGAGCTGTCCGCGAAAGGCATCTCCCTTTATGGCTTCGACGGAGTCCAACGGAAAGCGCGCCTACACACCATCGATTGGGACGCGTCAATGACGTCCAAGGGAATGTACCCCCACTTCATGCTCAAGGAAATCGAGGAACAGGGCAATGTTTTGCGGCACACCCTGTCGGGGCGCATCGACAGCGGAAGCGGAAGGGGCATTGATCTTCAGGCGGAGTTTCCGTTCACAGACGAGGACGCCCGGAAGTTTTGCCGTATCCATTTCGTGGCCTGCGGGACCTCCTGCCATGCCGCGGCGGTGGCGGGGCGCTTGGCGGACAAATACACGGGCATGGACGTGCGGGTAGAGGCGGCGTCGGAATATCGCTACGGCAGCGTTGTCTGCAACGAACAGACTCTGGCGGTCTTTGTCTCCCAATCCGGAGAAACGGCGGACACTTTGGCGGCCGCCCGACAGGCTCGAACGAAGGGCGCACGTTGCCTTGCTGTCACCAATATGGTCAACTCCTCGCTGGCCCGAGAGGTAGGATCAGTGCTGGAACTGCGGGCAGGACCGGAGATCGGCGTCGCTGCGACGAAGACCTTCATTGGGCAATTAGCGGCACTGACGCTTTTGGCCCTTTGGATCGGCAAACAAAAAGGCCGCATCGGCCGAGAGGACGAGTCGCGTTTGGCCGAGGAGCTGGTGCGCTTGCCGCTGAAACTCGAAAAAATTCTGGGGCAGGGCAAGGAGATCAGGGAGATGGCCGAGCGCTACAAAGACATGGCGGGCTTCCTCTTTATTGGCAGAGGAGCCTCCAACGCTATCGGCATGGAGGGCGCGTTGAAGCTCAAAGAGATCTCCTATGTTCACGCCGAGGCCCATGCGGCAGGAGAGATGAAGCATGGCCCCATCGCCATTCTGGATGTGAAGCTGCCGGTGGTGGCCATCGTTCCCAAGGACGACCTGTACGAAAAAACCCTGTCCAACATCCAAGAGGCCCGCGCTCGCAAGGCGCCCATCATCGCGATCGCATCTCAAGGGGACGAGGATATACTCCGGTTCTCCAACGATTGTTTTTTTATTCCTGAGACGGAAAACGAGCTAACGCCGCTCTTGACGGTAGTACCCTTGCAGTTGTTCGCGTACCACTTGGCGTCGATTTTAGGACGAGAGATTGATCGTCCTAGAAACCTGGCCAAAAGCGTCACGGTAGAATGATGGAGATAATAATGATGGATATGATATAGACGTAATGATGGATTTAGCAAGGTAATCGGTAACCGTTTATAGGTTTGTAGGTTTATAGACTTGTAGGTTTATAGACTTGTAGAGACGCGCGGTAGTGCGTCTCTACAGGCGTCACCAATCGATCATCCGATCATCAAGTCAAAGTTAAGTTAAAGTCAAGGCAAAGTCAAATCAAAGTCAAATCAAATGGAGGCGACTCTTGAGGTTGGCTCGGTCCATTTGGGAGGCAACGCAGAAATAGAGGAATGCGCTGCCGGCAGACTGAAGCGCGTTGTATGGCAGAGAAACGAGCGGAACGGAAGCGCTACCTGTCAAAATCCACTCGGCAACATAGTATCCCCCCATTGTGATGGGAAACGCCGCAACCAGCGCTACCACATTCCAGGCGCACAGCAGTTTTGTGGCGCGGTTGGTGAAAGGCAGAGCTAATCCCATTTTAATCACCAGGGTAAACGGCGCCCACAGGGCAAAACCGGACAACACGTCCGCCAAAGCACCTCCGAGCCCGCCCGCCGCCATTGCCCAGCGCTTAGGGAGCAACGCCGCCGCCAAATAAATGACCGTATCGCCGACGTGAATATATCCCCCGCTTCCAATCGGAATACGCGGCAGATAGGCGGTAGCGACGAGAATTAAAGCCGTAAATAGTCCGGCTAGGGCAAAATGAGAAAGATTCTTTTGCATCGTTGCGAAACACTCCTTACTGTGTACGATGGCATGACTAGTTCCCAATTACCAATTCGTAATATTACTCCAGTTTAAAGATAGTGCCTAAGCTTCGCGATGACTTCCTCCGCGTCGATGGGTTTTCCTAAATGATCGTTCATACCGGCGACCCGGCAGCGTTCGATGTCCTCGCGGAAAACGTTCGCGGTCATGGCAATGATAGGAATCAAGTCCGCTTCCGGCAGTCCTGAGTCCCGAATCCTTTTTGTCGCCTCGTACCCATCCATACGGGGCATCTGGACATCCATCAAGATCAATTCGTAATTTCCCGGCCGAGCGATGAATTTTTCGACAGCCTCCATGCCGTCGAAGGCAAAATCAATCTCGATACCCGTGTGTCCGATCAGAGCCTGCACAATTTCCCGATTGATGATCACGTCCTCCGCGATCAAGACGCGTTTGCCGCAGAAAATGTCGTCGTTGTCAACATCCATGTCATAGTTTTCTTCTCCCTGAAAATCGTCGCCGTCGATCTTCATTTCTGCGCCTCTTTTCGCCTTTATCTCGAAGATGAAAGAAGCGCCCTTACCCAGTTCGGACTCGATCCAGATACGTCCGCTCATCATTTCGACAATGCGCTTGGAAATAGCAAGCCCTAAACCCGTCCCGCCGAACTTGCGGGAGATGCTACCGTCGGCCTGCTCGAAGGAGGTAAAGAGCCTTTGTTGCTGTTCTTCCGATATGCCGATACCCGTGTCTTTGATCTCGACGTAGAGACTGCATACCTCCTCTTCCTCCGCGATCTTTCGGGCCAACAGAGCGACGGAGCCGTGTTCCGGCGTGAACTTGACGGCATTTCCCAGAAGGTTCGTGATCACCTGAGCCAGGCGCTGCTCGTCTGAAACGATGTTCACGGGAATGTTGTCGCTTACATCCACAGATAGGCTCTGTCCCTTTTCCTCCACCCGAAAGCGGATGACGTTGGTGACCCGTTCGATCATTTTCCTGAAGTTGAACTCTTCGATCGACAGATCGAACTTGTTCGCCTCGATTTTGGACATATCCAAGATATCGTTGATGACACCCAAAAGGTGTGTGGATGCCTCGCTGATCTTATCTAGGCAGTATTCCTTCCGCTCGGCCTGGTTCGAGGCCTTGGCGATGGAGGTCATGCCGATAATGGCGTTCATGGGCGTGCGAATCTCGTGGCTCATCCGGGAGAGAAATTCCGATTTCGCGCGGGTGGACTGCTCAGCCAGCTCTCTGGCGCGTTCGGCGTCGCGTCTCGCCTGGGAGATTTCGGTGGTATCATAGAAAAAAAGCATCACTCCCTCTGTCGTACCGTCTTCTTCCAACATCGATGTCACTTGCGCGAGATAATGGCGAACATTTCCCAACCCCCCGAAGTCAATATCGCACTCGATCTCGGTGAAGCGTTTAGCGCCCAGGCTGGCTTGGAAAATCTCGTCTATACGTTGTAGCAATCCCTCTTCGACGAGAGAGGTTAGCAGCTCCCGGTAGGACTTTCCTCGAATCATACCGAAAGCCGAGGTCCCAGTGCTCCGCAGGTACGAGTCGCTGGTAAAGACAATATGACCTTCCCGATCGAAGAGCATAATCGCGTCCAGGCAGTTGGCGAGCAACAAATTCATATATTTTTCCAGCCGGGATTTCTCTGCCGAGACGATTTTACTCAGGTTATCCTTCGTCTCGGCGCTGATTCTATTACGTTCGTTGATGCTTTGCTGATATTTAAATTCTCGCGCCAATTTTTTGTTTTCCAAACGCAGTTTTTTATTTTCTTCGCTCAGCGCTCTCAATATCTCTGCGTTATTCGAGGGTTCTGGAAGAGGCGCGGGTTTCTCATGCACGACTTAAAAGACGCAACCCACAAAAGTATCGTTGTGGTTACGGTTAGCGGTCACAGATATCCCTTTCTCCCTGGAGTAGACCGGGCAAAGTTCACCCCCCGAATAGGTGAACTGGTAGGGAATGTCGGTGTCCTTCAAAAGCTCCTGTACTTTTTCGATTTCGGCCATAGGTTGGTAGCCCAGGGAAAAGTAACGCCCGACGCAGGAGAACATCAAAATGCCTCGGACTTCTTCGAGGCCAATGGCTGAAACCAGGGTCTCTGCGGTGGTCGTGAGCACTTCCTCCGCGTTGATGGATCCCACGGATAGGATAGCCCCCACCGGAATGTTTCCCCCGCAAACGGCGTAACCCTCCGGCGTGTTCGCGAACATCGCCAGCACAATAGGCGTCGTGCCGTCGTTATAGTCCACGATAAACGGGAAGGAGTTGATGCCCACAATGGTTCCGTCTTTGTTGCGGGTAATACCGATACTTTGTAGATATTCGACCACGGGCTTGCCGTTGATCGTTTGAAGCTGGTTACCCTGGGCGGCCGTGACAAGACCTTTCTCTCTAGAGACTTTTTCGTTTGAGATAGATCCCGTGATAAACCGGGGATGGATATTTCCTGAAAGGAGAACGAAGGTGTAGCGGTCGAGGTAGGCTTCTCCGTTGCAGATAATTTGTGACTCGTGGTAATCGCTGTTGTGGTCCACCGCCAGCATCCCGAAGTTTGGGACTCCCCCCGAAATTTCGGTGAAGGAGTTAGCGAAGAAATCACCTCCCACGTTCATGAGCAGAGGGGCGTAGCTGAGCATCAATACGGGCTTCTCGGCAAGTTTTGCCGCGGCGGTCTCGTATGCCCGGCGCAGAGGAGCGGGGTCTTCCGAGGGGATAGGATCGGTTAGGCCCACGGAGAAATAAACGTCGTCGCTGGAGATCAGCATCAAGGTTAAAAGAATCGTGCTGGAGGACCTCGGAACGGCATTACCCAAGGTGGTGGAGCCCACGACCTCGAAGGGCAACGCTTCGCATATCCTTTTTACCGCTTCAGACTCGATGAAATCGGCGTAACAAGTGAGGAGACCTACCGTGTTTTTGAGCAGTTTCCCCTCAAGTTTCCCATCGATGTCCAGTTGCTCCATTATCTCGGAAACTGCCTCTGCCGCGTCGTCAACTTCGCTGGTGTGCGCAGTCCATATTTTGATCACTTAGGATCTCCTCCTTTCAAAAGATTAAAAGGTCCCCACTTCGCAGGAGTATCAATCGTATTTTAAACCCACTTTCCGGTTTCTACCAAGTTTAAATCGATGATTTCTCACTGTTGAAAGGCCTGTATCTAGATATCTCTCTCTTTTTGAGCTTTTCGAGTATGGCGGTACCGGTATGTTGTTCGGCTGAGATTTCCTCTTGTTAGGCATGCTTTGGATTGTTAGGCATGCTTTAGATTGTTAGGCATGCTTTGGATTGTTAGGCATGCTTTGGATTGTTAGGCATGCTTTAGATTGTTAGGCATGCTTTAGATTGTTAGGCATGTTCGGGGGTTTCACCTTATAGCTCGCTCCTACGTTAGGCATGCCAAAAACAAGGCCAAGAGACGTCCCTTGGCCTTGTTCTACTGTTTTCCTGTTCTATGCTCAGTCAATCCAACGTTTGCTTATTGCGTCGGCTGGCGCCTTTAACCTTTATTTTTCTAACCTTTATTTTTCTCAGCTTTACGATAAAACGATGCGAGATGCGGGGCGGAACACGACCGGGATATCAATCGGGATATCAAGGCGGCTATAAATATTCTCAGAGTGGGGGCATCCACTCTTAAAAGAGAAGATGTCAGACCGGTTTCAGTCGGCTGTCTTTGTTGATCTTAGAATCCCACAACTTTAGTCGTGAGAGTATGTCAATTTTCTAAACTTTATTCTTCGCTTTTCTGGTTTTCCTGAGTGAGACGGGGGTCGGCGTGTTCTTCGAGTTTGCGGCCGATATCCATAAAGACGAGGCATATCAAGGAAATCCCCAACCCCGGCGGCAAGATCGTCCACCAAGCCCCGTTGGTGAAAGCCCCGAAAGTTTGAGCTTCATGGAGCATCCGGCCCCAAGAGGGCAGTCGAGGGTCTGAGAGTCCCAGAAAGGCTAGTCCCGCCTCGGCCAGGATTGCCCCTGGAACCCCTAAGGCCATGTTGGCCAGCAATAAGGGGAGCGCTTCGGGGACCAGGTGGCGAAAAAGAATGTAATCACGTTTCGCCCCCAAGGCGCGCAATCCCTCCACCCACGGGGCGTCCCGCAAGGACAGCGTCATGGCCCGCACCGTCCGAGCCGTTCCCATCCACGAGAAAACGGAGAGAATCACCACTAGGTTCCAAAGCCCCTTGCCCCACATCCCCGCGAAGATCATCAAAATCGGCAGGGTCGGAATGGACAAAAGCACGTCCACCGAACGCATGATCAGTGTGTCGGTCAAGCCTCCCGCATAGCCCGAGAGCAACCCCAGAGAAAGACCCAGAAGCGTCGCGATCAAGGTCGCCGTAATCCCCACGATCAAGGACACTCGTATCCCTCGCAAGAAAAGCGCGGCAACATCCCGCCCCCGCTGGTCTGTGCCCAGCCACCCCCATCGCCCGCCCTCGATTTTCAAGGCCACATCTCCACTGCCCACCAGCGAGAGTGTATATTCTCCATCTGAGGGGAACAGCACCGAGGACATATCATCGAAGGGCTTCAACCCCAGGGCTTTTTTGAAAGAGATATCGCGAGCGTCCAAGTCCAGTTCTCCCGGAACATCGGTCAGCAGAAACTCGTTTGTGGGCGTCTTCCACCGGACGGTTCCCTCGTCCAGGCGCCCAGTCAGAGCCACCCGCAAAGGCGCGGCGTGGTTCCAGGCCAAGGGCGCCTCAGCTGCGCCGCCGGAGACTTGCAGAGTGAGCGTGATCGTGGGGGCGATGGAGCAGTCCAGCCATTTCGGCTTGGAATAGGGAGGCGCCTGAACACCTTCCCTCAAGCCGAAAAGTTCAGGGCCCACGATAGCCAAAAACGCCAGTAAAACGAGACATACCGTACTCCATGTACTCCATGTACTCCGTTGACGCTTTACATGGCGCCTCATTTCGCGCTCACCCGCCTCACTCGCGGATCGATCAAGACGTAAATTAGGTCGGCCAAAAGATTGCAACACACAGTCAAAAGCGCCAGAAGGTAAAAGGCCGCACCGGCTGAGGGATAGTCGTGGGAGTTTGTGGCCTCCAGCAAAAAGCGCCCCGCCCCGTTGAGGGAGAAAACGGTTTCCGTAATCACGGCGCCGCTGACTACGCTGGGCAGTGAGAGCAGAAAGATCGTCAGTACTGGCGGTAGGATGGAACGGAAGGCGTGGTTCCACACCACCCTACTATAAGGCAGACCCCGGGCTCGGGCTATCAAGATGTAGTCCTCGCCCAGCGCCTTCACCATCATGTTACGGATGTAAAGCGCCCATCCTCCGAAGCTCATAATCACCAGTGAAAAAAGGGGTAAAGCCAGGTGCCACAGATAGTCGAGCACCGCGGCCGGCCCTTCCGGAGGCGGAATAGAGGTCGTTCCCCGCAGGGGAAAGATCGGCCAAGCATAGGCGAAACACAAAAGCAACAAGAGCTGCACGAAAAACGAGGGAAACGAGAAGGAAACCGCGCCGCTCAGAAGCACCACTCGCTCCACCTTGGACCCCCGTTTTAAAGCGGCCTGCATACCTAGCCACAGCCCCAACAGCGCTGACAACAACAGCGCCGGAAGCAGTAGCGCCACGGTATTGGGAACTCGGTTCTTCAATTCCTCCCACACGGGCTGACCCGTCATCATGGACAAGCCGAACCGGAAAAAGAGCATCTCCTGGATGTAGACTACGAACTGTTCGGCCAAGGGCTTATTCAGGCCCCATTGAGCAGCCAGTTGCTGTTTAGCCTCAGGCGAGAAACGAGGATCCACGATGCTCGTCAAGGGGTCTCCGGGCATAACGCGGAAAAGAAAAAAATTGAGCGCCAACACCACAGCCAGAACCACCAAAGAGCCACAAACGCGTTTGGCCAAGGCGCTCATGGGATAGCCTCTCCCTTCGGGGCGGGTTCAGGATCAGATTTAGGTTTAAACAACATATAATGCTCGTTGCGAGTCATGTGCACATATTCTCCCGTTCGGGACTCCCGAAAGATGAAGGGTCCCGTGCCGACCAGCTCGGTCAGGATCGTGCCGTTCAGGTCCTCGTGAGGGCGGTTTGTGGGTTGCCAGGCTCGCCAGTCCGAGACCGTCTCTAGAATATGTTTGGGAAGAATCAGCATTCCTCCGATGTTGTGCAGGTGCCAGTAACTCGTGTTCGCCATAACCACCCGCACCGTCCGCCTTTCAACATCGAACTCCATCGACTCGACGTCCTTCACGTTATCATAAAAACGTGGAACATTATGCTCCTTAATGTACTGGAGAGAAAAGGTCACGTCCTCCGCGGTCAGGAGACGGCCATCTTGCCATTTTAGGCCGGGGCGCAGGGTGAAGTTCAAAACTGTCCTGCCTTGTTCTTGAGTGATATCCCAGCTTTCGGCCAGCCAGGGTAGGTCCTCAAAGGTGTAGGGGTTCGTGGAGAGCAACGTATCATAAACCGTGCCCAGTACTGTCCAATCGTAGGCGGTGGAGGACACCAGCGGGTTCAAGGTCCGTATTTCCTCCGGGATATTCCAGTAGATGGGACGCTCTCTGCCTTCCTTGGGGGTCATGGAGATAAGGGTCAACAAATTGTCCGAGTTGGAGCGGTCGGTAGTGAACACTCCCTTCCAGTCGTTACGCGTGGCCGAGATGGAGTAGCGGCTGTAGATGGGAATGACCGGAAGCAGGTCCGACAAAAGCTCCTGAGCACGGGAAGCGAGGGATCGAGCGGCAGGTTCGTCGGGGGCATAACGCAGGTCCCACAGCGCTTGATCCAGTTCGGGGTCCGCGATGCCGCTCATGTTGTAACCTCCTTCCACGTCCATAGACGAATGGTAAAAGGAATAGAGGATGTCGGGATCGCGACTCATAGACCAAGCGTTGGTGCAGGCGTCAAAATCGCGCGCATCCACCCGAGCCAACATGGTTTGGAAGTCGATGGGCTCCGCTTCCACGGGCATTCCTATGGAGACTAGCACCTCGGCGGCCAGTTGGGCGATCTCCGCCGTGGTCGCCGCCACAGACGAGGGTGGGCAAAGAATTTTCGTGGGAGGCACGGAGCGACCGTCAGGTGCCACCAACCACCCGAATCGATTCCAAGTCCATCCGGCGTTGGCCAAGTGTTGGCGAGCCGACTCCACACCGCGTGGCAGTTTTTTTGTGAGTTCGGCGAGTTCGATAGGCTTGTAATAAGGAGAGATGGGGGGTAGAAAGCTCGTCAGGGGTTCGCAGTATCCAGAGAACAAGTCCCGGGTCCATTCTTTACGATCTACTACTTGGGCGGCCGCCTGACGGAGCGTCACTTGATCCCAGGGAAACTTGCGGACATTGAGGGTGATGAAAAAACCATGAAAGCTGGAGGCCAAGGACAAGTCGGCCATCCCCGATTCTCCCAGGCGTTTGATGTCCGCGGGGCGATAGAGGTCCGAGAGCACGTCCAGTTTTCCCGTTTCCATAGCTAGAAGCTGCGCGTCCATGTCCCGTGTAATCACGTAATACAGGTCCCGCATTTTTGGCCCCTCGAAGGCGAATAGATCGAAGGACGCACATGGAGAAACATCAAGAGCGTCTGACTCCGACGCGAAAGCTATTGAAAAAATCAACACAGAGAGAAAGAAAGAGAGAAAGAAAAGGAAACACGCGTATCGACGTTTCAAAAATCAATTGCCTCCTTGTCGTTCAGGTATCGCCACAACAACGTCGGGTAGTCCATGTAGTCCATGTAATCCATGTAATCCATGAACTGGCTGAACACCAACGCCTTCTGGCCCCTCTTTTCCCCAGCACGGCATCATTCCTCCACCAAAGGTCTACTGTAAGTGTATTCCGCGTCCCAGGGAAAAAGGATCCATGTGTCTTGGGTGACCTCCATAACGTGGGTGTCGACGAAAGGGCGACCCTCCGGTTTGGAGTAGACCGTGGCGAAGTAGGCCTCGGGCAGAAGGCCGCGCACGATGCGCGCGGTTTTGCCTGTGTCCACCAGGTCGTCGATGATGAGCCAGTTCCGGCCTCCATTTTCGGATTGGATTTCTTTGAGAACGCTGGCCTCTCCCTGGGTTCTTAGCGTGTAGCTGGAAACACAGACCGTGTCCACGAGCTTGATATTGAGTTCTCGCGCGATAATCGCCGCGGGGATCAACCCTCCTCTCGCGATGCCCACAATACGTTCCCATTTGCCGGTAGCGTGGAGCCGCGTCGCCAGCACTTTGCAATCTTGATGAATTCTTTCCCACGAAATCGGATAAGTAATATGATAACGTTCTTCGGAACCCACTTTTTCAATCTCCTCCAATTTTTTTTATTTTTTTTATGAATATGGCTTCGCCGCCGTCGAGTAACCTCGCAGGCAATGACGCACACAGTCTTTCAGCACATTCCTTGGCGTGAGGGCTGCAGAGCCAGACCCCAAAAGCCCCCGGCGCGCTCTTTCAAAAGTACGCGGCAGATATTGACTGAGCAGAGGCAGAGGCAAACCTGTTCGTTCCAGGTTGCGGAGAAGCGTTTGCAAACTGAACTCGACTTCCGGCAGGGGGAGGTAATATCGCGCGCGGTCGAAGAAGCTGTAGCGCATTTGGAAACGTAACCTTTCCGGCCCATCCTCGCGCCGATAGTGGTTCCTCCAGTACCTGTCATCACGTAACATAGCCGCCTCCAGAGTCTCGGAAAAACGACTCAAGGAAAGATCTGAAAGCCCCGGGGTACCGTCGGCGATTAACTCCCGCTCTATCGCCTCGAGGGCGAAAAGTCCTTCTCTAAGGGCGAACGTGAGAGCTGGACCCACCTTTAAAATAGCGACTCCGTCCTCCACCAGCATCGCCAAAGCCTCAGGTGTCTGGTAATCGGTGGAATGTCCCTCGAAAACCAATGGCTGGCCGACCTCACTTAACGCGGCGCAAAGAGCCGCCGCGGCGTTTCTATCGTAATCAAAGATTTTATCGCCGGTAAACGCCATTCCAGGCTGCACGATGAAAGCGACAACTCTTTTCATCGCGTCCGCCAACCCTGCTGCCTCGAAGGCTCGCTGAAAGGCCGCGTATGAGGTAAGAAAAGCCAAAGGAGACGTAGAACAAATGGGACAAAGGGCGCTCCCTTCCCGTTGATCTTTTCTTATATTTTCTTGGTCGCCGCCAGAAGCGGGTACCTCGCTACCGACGACATAAACCGGCGGGGTGGAATCAGCGTCCTTCGGCAGACGGTAACGGCGAAAACTCTCTTCCGACGCGACACATAAACGAGCAGTACGTACAGCAATAACTTCATCTTCCAGATCGGGAGGATCATCCGCCAAACGCATACTCGCGTCCAAATGTATTTTTGTAAAACCGGCCGCTACATAAGCGGATACCAGTTCCTCTCCCAACCTCATAGCTTCCGCTTCGGGTTTGTCCTGCCACAGTAAAGGCCCCAAGTGGTCGCCCCCCAGAATAATTCTCTCTATAGGAAAACCACAATTTACGGCGATGCCTCGAATAAAGCGAATGAAGTCCTCCGGGGTCATTCCAGTATAGCCGCCCTGCTGGTTCACTTGATTGGAAGTTGTCTCAATCAGAACCGGGGCGCCCTCTTCCGCGGCATGGTCTAGAGTAGCTTCCAATACAAAAGAATTAGCGCTACAGACGGAGTAAACGCCGATTGTTTTCCCGATTTTTTCATTTTTTCCTTTTTCGCGTTTATGCAACATCCATGCAAAAACGTCATCGTCGCCCATTGATTGAACCTCTGAACCTCAACTGAACCTCAACGCGAGTATGATCCGAACCTCTCATAAGATTATCCCAAATGGTTCCTCGATCAAAAACCGATTTATTTTAACACAAATAATCAAGAAAATTTTCCTTCTTCTAGAGTAACGAACATTCTATTAGAGTAACGCACATTCTATAGGTTGCGTAATTTGAGCTGAATGGGTAAAGTGGTCTCAATATTCGGTGGAGTCAAGTTTTCGTTTTGTCATCGACCTGAAGTTCAAATGTTCAATTAAGTTAAGTATTCGAGGAGGAGAGAGTCATGCTGTATCTCAACAAGACTAACGCGGCCAAAAAGAAGGAATGGGAGGCGGCGGGGGTGAAAATGCCGAGCTACGACTACGTGAGCGTCGCGTCTCGGACAAGCCGGAGCCCGTGTTGGCTCCACTTTGGAGCGGGCAACATTTTTCGAGCGTACATCGCCCGTTTGCAACAGCGGCTGTTGAACGAAGGAAAAGTCGGTGTAGGTATCGTAGCGGCGGAGGGGTTCGATTACGAGATCCTCGAAAAGGTGTACTGGCCTCACGACAACCTAGCACTGGCCGCGGACCTGAGGGCGGACGGCGACATTCAGGTGGAATTGGTGGCCTCCATCGCGGAGACGATTCGGTCCGACGTCGGCTTGGAACGTCTTCGCGAGATCGCGAGATTTCCGAATCTTCAGATCATCAGTCTCTGCATTACCGAAAAGGGCTACGCTCTAACAGATATCAAGGGAGATTTGCTGGAATCCGCGCGTCAGGAGATGGATAGAGGCCCAGAGAGCGCCAAGCACATGATGTCTCTGACAGCGGCTTTGATGTTGGAGCGATTCAGAGCGGGAGGAGCTCCTGTGGCGCTTCTCAGCCTGGACAACTGTAGCCACAACGGAGAAAAACTGCGGAACTCGGTGTTGAGCGTGGCCCGAGCCTGGGAAGTCAAAGGTTTTGTGGACAAGAATTTTATCGCGTACCTAGAGGACGAAAGCCGGGTCGCTTTCCCCTGGAGCATGATCGACAAGATTACGCCACGTCCTTCCGAGGCGGTACAGGACTATCTGAAGAAAAAGGGCATCGGGGGTATGAACCTTCTGGTCACGGACAAAGGCACCTTCGCCGCTCCCTTCGTCAATGCTGAGATTCCCCAGTACCTGGTGGTAGAGGACAAGTTCCCCGGAGGCCGGCCGCCTCTGGAGGACGCAGGGGTCTATTTCGCGGACAGAAAAACCGTGAACGCCGTGGAACGCATGAAGGTCACTGTCTGCCTCAATCCCCTGCACACAGCTCTGGCGATTTGCGGATGCCTGTTGGGCTATTCGTCCATCGCTTCCGAGATGAAGGATCCTCTTTTGAAGGCCTTGGTGGAGAGGATCGGCTACGATGAGGGAATGAAGGTCGTGGTGGATCCCGGCATCTTCAGCCCTCAGAAGTTCCTGCGCGAGGTGTTGGAGGATCGTTTTACCAACCCCTTCATACCCGATACCCCTCAGCGCATCGCCACCGACACGAGTCAGAAGGTTCCCATCCGTTACGGTGAGACAATTAAAGCCTATATGGCGGCCAACTTGGACACGGGAAACCTGAAGGGTATTTCTGTGGTGATCGCGGCCTGGTTCCGGTATCTATTGGGCATAGACGACAATTTACATCTCATGGAGATCAGCGGTGATCCCATGTTGCCGGTTCTACGGGAAGGTCTGAAGGGCATTCGAGTAGGTGATCCGGAAAGCTATAGTGGACAATTACGCCCCTTCCTATCCAACGCTACCCTATTTGCCGTAAACTTATATCAAGCAGGTATGGGAGAAAAGATCGAATCTCTTTTCGTTAAAATGTTGGCCGGGAAAAACGCCGTCCGAGAAACGCTGGAGACGGCTTTTTAGAAGAAGGGACCCCAACGGGGAACCCATTTGTCCCAATGTACCCAAAAACGCGACGAAGGCCGCTCATCCTTTTCTCCGGGAGAGTAGCCTTTATAACCTACTGAGCCGGGGGGTGACCTCCGGCTCTTGTTAGCTGTCAAAGTAAAGACCATATTCGCTTAAGGAAAACGGTTATAATCGTATGGAAAAAGAATAGAAGTTAAAGAATAGAAAAAGAATGAAATTAAGGATGGAAGAAGGATGGAAGAAGGGGTGAACAGTTATGGAGGAGCGTCGTGGCTATGAGGCAGAAAAAATATGAGGTCGAGAAAAATGGAAAGATCCGGCCCTCTTTGCGTATTCTGCCGACCTTTATGTGGTAGACGTTCCTCTGGCGGAAAAACATAAAAAACGCTTAGTCTCGTTACATTGCTTTTCAAAACTGGAAATTTTAAAAGCGGAAAGGTCGTAAACGATGGCGCAAATACCGAACCTCAACGTGCAAGTCAACCAAAATCAGATCAACCAAAACCAAATAAACTCCCAAGTGGCACAAACTTCCCAGGGACGCCCGATACAACTGCCCCTAGCTGGAATACGATCGGGAACTTTGGTTGAAGGGCAAGTTCTAGCGCAGAACGCCGACGGAACCTACAACGTCCGCATCAACGCTCAGGGCGGCCAACCGGCTCAGACCCTTCTGGCGCGTGCTACAGTGGATTTGATTGTCGGGGAACATTTTCGAGCCGTGTGGGATTCCTCCGGCGGAGAGAAAATTCCCGTGTTGCGGCTTTCTCAAAGCGAACTCTCGTTTTTGGCCAAACTACCCCTGGCCGACCGGGAGCTGGCAACCGCGCTCCTCGCCCGAGGAATGCCCCTTTCCGACGAGGTCCTGCTCTCGGTGCGGGAGTCCTGGCGACGCATGGGTGGAGACCCTGAGCAAGTGGCGCCCTTGCTGGAGCTTTGGGCGCGAGACCTGCCGATGACGTCGGGCAACGTTCAGGTGCTTTCGTGGTACATGGGGTTGAATGGGGATGAGACCAACGCCCTTTGGGGCCGTATCCGCAAGGAATTGAAGGAGCGGTCCCGCAAAGGAGAGGACCCCGTGGCGATTTTACGTGGACTGAAAGAAGACGAAGGACACGGGGAAAATAAGGAAATAGCGGCGTTTTTGAAAGGCCACTCCCTCCTACTGCGCGCTCCTAGGGAAGATGTGGATCCTTCTCTCCTGAACGCGCCTCTCTGGCCCGTTCAGGAGGGTTTGGAGCATCTCTCGGCCCGGGTTTTCGTCGGACGCGTTCACGAACAAAAAAAACGGAGATATTGGCAGATGGGTTTCGGTGTGGAAGGGACGCGGCTGGGCCTTATCGGCGGCGATGTCGAGAGCGACGGGCGCTCGTATAACTTGAATCTCTACGCAGAGCGGCAGGCTACTTGCGAACTTCTGAAGCACAAACGTCACTCTATTCGTAAAGAATTGGAAGGAGTGCCTTTGGCTCTGCAATTCATCGGTATATCCCAGATCATCAGCGGTGGGCTGCGCCGACAGCTTTTGTCCGGGCGAGGACTGGATATCACCGTATGAAACAACGAGTCCCTCTAGAACACAAAAAAGCTGCGGCCTTGAAGTACGATAAACAGGACACCGCTCCCGTAGTCACGGCCAAGGGGGAGGGTTTTTTGGCGCGGCGCATCGTGGAAATCGCCCAAGCTGCCGACGTGCCCATCGTCGAGGACGCGGCGCTGGTGTCCGCTCTATTGTCCCTGGAGCTGGGGCAGGAGATTCCCGTGGAACTCTACGAGGCCGTGGCCCGGATCCTTTCCTGGATATATCGGCTGGAAAAGGGAGAACAGGCGTGACTGCCGCCGCGAGGCATTTGGAGCTGGGCAAACGCGCCGAGGACCTGGCGTTGACCCATGTCGAAAAGCTGGGCTGGCGGGTGTTGTCCCGCAATTTTTCCTGCAAGCTGGGAGAATTGGACGTGGTTGCCGTGGATCGGGAGGAAAACGAGCTGGTAGTGGTGGAGGTGCGTTACCGCACCTTCGGGGAAATCCAATCTCCGGAGGATTCCATCGGACCCAAGAAGCTGCGAACCCTGGTGAACGTCGGGTGCGTCTACGTCAACGACATCGAATGGACGGGTCCTTGGCGCATCGACCTGATCGGTATCACAGCATCTCCCCACGAGCCGGAGGTCTGCTGGCGAATTGAACACCTCAAAGACATCACCGGAGGCGAGTACCCGGTTTGAAGGTGTTAAACAAAAATACTTGACAGAAAAGAAGGCTGAAAATATAATGCTCTGCGTTGGCAAAAACGTCGATGAGGGCGAGTTTACCCTTACCGGCCGAAAAAGAGAGAAAAGGAAAGGGAAAATAAAAGAGAACGGCGACGACAGGCTGAGCTTGGACTTTCGGGTTCGTGTGAACTCCCTTTATGATTTTTACGCCCCCCTTTTGACCCAACGACAGAGAGACATTTATGAGATGCGTTGTTTTTTGGATCTGTCGCTGGCGGAAATCGCCGAGGCCTTGGGGGTCACGCGTCAGGCCGTCCATATTCTGGTGAATAGGATAGAAGAAAGGCTTCTGATCCTGGAGGAAACCTTGGGTTTCGCGACCCAGGTGGAGCGTCTTGAAAGCAGAATCGAGGAACTCGAAGCCAGGGAAATAAAGATAAAATAAAGATAAAAAAGATAAAATCAAGACAAAAGGGAAGTAAAGATAAAAAAGGGGGATTCGTCGTGTTCGAGGCCCTAAAGGAAAAACTAGAGTCCGTGTTTTCTAAGCTGAAAAGCAAGGGGAAACTTTCCGAAGCGGATGTGGATCTGGCGTTGCGAGAAATTCGGAAATCCCTTCTGGAGGCGGACGTCGATTTCAAGGTTGTCAAGGACCTCGTGGGGAAAATCCGTGTCCGGGCCTTAGAACTGGAGGTTCTGGAATCCATCACGGCGGGACAACGGGTCACGACGGTGGTCTACGAAGAACTCATCGCCCTGATGGGTGAGGCCATGCCATTGATGATTGCCCCCAAACCTCCCACTGTCGTCCTGATGGCGGGACTTCAAGGAAGCGGCAAAACCACGACGACCGTCAAGTTAGCGCGACGTCTTCAAAACGGACACAATCCCCTAGTGGCGGCCTGCGACCTGCGCCGCCCCGCCGCTGTGGAGCAGTTGCGGGTGTTGGCGGAGCAGGCAAAGGTGGCTTTTTACGGGCCCCAGGCGGGAGAATCCGATGTCCTCCAGGTTGTGAAGGGAGTCGCTCTGTACGCGGAGTCTCATATGCACGACGTCATCTTGTTGGACACGGCCGGACGGCTTCACGTAGATCAAGAGTTGATGGAGGAGTTGGTTGGCCTTTCCCGCATCCTGCCTCCTCATGAAACCCTTCTCGTGTTGGACGCCATGACTGGACAAGAGGCCGTGAACGTAGCCAGGGCTTTTCATGAGACGTTGCCGCTAACCGGCCTCGTCTTAACCAAAATGGACGGGGACGCCAGAGGAGGAAGCGCCCTCGCCATACGAGCCGCGACGGGCATCCCCGTAAAATTTGCGGGTATGGGCGAGACCACCGATGCTCTGGAGATTTTCGACGCTCGTCGCATGGCGAGCCGCATCATGGGCATGGGGGACATTCAGGGACTTCTGGAAAAGGTTCAGGCGATTGGTGCGAACGACGTCGAAAAAATGGCCGAAACCATCAAAAGCAAGGAATTCACTCTGGAGACGCTTCTGCACCAGTTTGAACAGATGGAAAAGATAGGACCTATAGGGAAAGTTTTGGAGATGATTCCCGGCTTGAACCGAGTGAAAGGGCTGAATACCTCGGAAGTCGATAATTCCGCTCTAAACAAAAACAAGGCGATCATTCAGTCGATGACCCCGTTGGAAAGGCGCAACCCCAAAATCATCAAGGGGTCCCGGCGCCGGCGCATTGCCCTGGGGTCTGGAACGTCGGTTCAAATGGTCAACCAATTGCTGGCGCAGTACGAGCAGATGAAGAAACTTTTCAAAACCTTTTCTTCCTCTGACGGTAAGGGGTTTGATTTCAAATCTTTGTTTGGCGGAAGACGATTCAGGTAGCAAATCGGATTTCTTGATCGTATCGTAAAATTTTAGGAGGTGTTTTTTGTATGGCAGTGCGCATTCGTTTATCCCGTTTTGGAAGAAAAAAAGCTCCGTTTTATAGGTTGGTTGTGGCCGATTCTCGTTCGCCCAGAGATGGACGCTTTATCGAGCTGATAGGAACCTATAACCCCATGACCGACCCAGCGGCCGTGGCGATCAATGAAGAACGAGCCCTCTACTGGTTGAGCGTGGGAGCTCAACCTTCGGACACGGCAAAGAGCCTTTTGAAAAAACAAGGTGTCTGGGAAAAGTTCGAAAGCACTGAAAAATAATTGGCTCTAAATTTGGCGGTCATTTACAATCTTCTCACGTTCTGAACCGTTATAAAAAAAGCCAAATAGGTTTTAGGTTTAAAGTAGTATAATAAGATGAACTCGTACCAAAATACAGGAGGTGCCACCATGGCCAATTATAATGAGCTTGTCGAGTTTGTCGCGAAACACCTTGTCACCCAGCCGGAACTCGTCAATGTGGAGAGTAGCGACGGCGAGAACGGAATCAAGATCATGATCCGTGTGGCCCATGATGATGTGGGACGCATTATCGGCAAACGAGGAGCCACCATCAACGCGATCCGTCTCCTGGCCAAAGCCGCCGCGGTGAAAGCGGGAGAAAGGGTGGATGTTGATATCGTCGAGGAAGAATGACCCCCGGCGAAGGAGAAGACGAAAATCTGGGAAACCTCCGAAAAGTGGCTGATAAGATAGTGATCGGTTATGTTTCCTCTGCCCACGGGGTGAAGGGGGAGATGCGGATCGTTCCTTTGACGGATTTCCCAGAGCGATTCCACAAAATGGGCACGTTGGACCTCTACTCGGAGGGAGTGTTCGCGCGTAAATTACGTGTGACGCGGGTGAGGAAAGACGCCGCTAAAAACGAATTCATCGTGGAAAGTGACGTCTCGGACCGAGAGGAAGCCCAAAAGTGTGTAGGAATGTCTATTTTGATTGATCGAGAAGACCGGGTCCCATTGCCTGAAGGGCGTTTTTGGTTGGACGATCTTATCGGCCTCTCGGTCGAAAACGGAAAAGGAGAGGTTTTGGGCGTGGTCGCGAATCTCCTTTCATCGGGCGGCAACGAAATCTACGAAATCGAGGACGAAAAAGGAAATTTCCACTATATTCCGGCGGTGGAAAATTTTGTGAAAGTTATTAATCTGGACGCGGGCAAGATCGTTGTAGAGCTGATTGAGGGGCTTTGGTAAGGTAACAAATGCGCTTCACGATCATTACGGCGTTCCCCGATTTTTTTCGAGATTTCCTTTCGACGAGCATCGTGGGACGGGCGCTGAAAAACGGTCTTTTTGAAGTGAGGCTCGTCGATCTCCGTTCTTTTGGAAAAGGAGGCTATCGTCAAGTGGACGACTACTCCTTCGGTTCTGGAGGAATGGTGTTGATGTCTCAACCGCTTCAGGACGCTCTAGAGACCGCGCGAGGAGAGGATGAAAAATCAGAAGGCGAGAAACCTTTTGTGGTTTATCCCTCTCCTCAAGGTGTTTTTTTGACTCAAGAAGTAGTGGAGTCCTTGTTTCATCAGCCTCACGTAGTTGTCGTCTGTGGACATTACGAGGGCATCGATGAGCGTTTTGTCGAACGAGAAGTGGACCTAGAGGTCACGATAGGCGATTGTGTTTTGACCGGTGGAGAAATTCCCGCGATGGCTATCGTCGACATGGTTTCTCGCCTTATTCCGGGAGTTGTTGGGAAGAGCGAAGCTGTAACGGAAGACTCTTTTTATCGGGGAATGCTGGACCACCCTCATTATACTCGTCCCGCGTCTTGGAAAGGTCAAGAGGTTCCAGCGGTATTGCTCTCCGGTAACGCGGTGGAAATCGAGAGCTGGCGACGGAGACAAGCGGTGATTCGCACTCTTTCTCGGCGCCCTGATTTGTTAGCGAGAAATGGAATTCTTGGCTACACGGGAGCGGGATTCTATGTGGTGGTGGAGTTTCAGAACGCCGTAGAGACGTCGATCGGTTGTATGGAAGAAGCGTATATGGAAGAAGCGATGAAAGTAAAAGAATGGGCGCGTTCTTGCGAAGGTTACGGGGTTTCGCGCCTGATTTTGATTGTGAAGAACCCGGAAAAAAGAGAGTTCCTGCGACGCGTTTGGCGGGATAAATGTCCCGCGCCGGGGGGAATTGAGAAAGCCAAACTGATGCCCTCGATGGTTCGGGCAGTTGAATGGGTCAAAGAAAAAGAAAAACGTTTACCTCTGATCGTGCGTGTTTCCGACAATGACGAAAACGGCGCGAGGCACTGGTTGGACATAAAGCGTATTGTCCTGGAAAAGGGCCATTCCGTTCTTTTTTACTTTTCCGAAAAAACGGGATTGAAGGAGGATTTTTGTGACGTTTGGATGATCCCTTTACAGGGAGGTAGGCTTTCTCTTTTGGGAAAAATGGCGGCGACGCTCGACCGTTTTTTGGGTTCTAAATAATTTAAATTTATTTTAAGGAGCGTTAAACGTGAATATATTGGATCTTATCGAAAAGAAATATACCCGGTCCGACCTTCCCGACTTCCGCCCCGGGGATACGTTGAGGGTGCATGTGAAGGTCAAGGAAGGTGTAAGGGAGCGCGTTCAGGTTTTCGAGGGCATTGTGATCGCCCGTCAGCACGGGGGATTGAACGAGACCTTTACCGTCCGCAAGATATCCAGCGGCGTGGGTGTGGAGCGTATTTTCCCGCTGCACTGCCCCTCCATCGATAAAATCGAGATTCGACGTCAGGGCAAAGTGCGCCGGGCGAAGCTCTATTATCTGCGCAAACTCAGCGGTAAAGCCGCTCGCATTAAAGAAAGAAGAGAGTTTTAAGATTTTATTTTCAAAGAGCGAGCATGCTAGCTCGCTCTTTTTCCTACGACAACATATTGACCTCTATCTAGTTCTATCTAGCTAGTTCTATCTAGTCTACGCTCACACTCATCCTCCTCATCCTCATCCGATACGTTCCTTGCCCCCCATATAGGGCCGTAGTGGCATAGGGATGGTGATGGAACCGTCCGACCTTATGTTATTCTCCAACAACGCGATGAGCATACGTGGTGGCGCCGTAACCGTGTTGTTGAGAGTGTGGGCGAAGTAGTTTCCTTTTTCTTTGTTTTTGACGCGGATGCCCAATCGGCGCGCCTGAGCATCCCCCAAGTTAGAACAGCTTCCAACCTCAAAGTACTTGCGTTGTCGAGGCGACCAGGCTTCCACGTCGACGCTCTTCACTTTCAGATCCGCCAGATCTCCCGAACAACATTCAAGCGTCCGTACGGGAATGTCCAAGGAGCGGAAAAAATCCACCGTGTTCCGATAAAGTTTCACGAACCAGTCGGGACTTTCCTCTGGTTTACAGACAACGATCATCTCTTGTTTCTCGAACTGGTGGATGCGATACACCCCGCGCTCCTCGATGCCGTGGGCTCCCACCTCCTTGCGGAAGCAGGGAGAATAGCTGGTCCAAGCCTGAGGCAGGCTGTCCTCCTCCAGTATCGCGTCGATGAATTTGCCGATCATGGAGTGCTCGCTGGTTCCAATCAAATACAGGTCCTCTCCCTCGATTTTGTACATCATGTTTTCCATCTCCGTGAAGCTCATGACTCCACTGACCACGTTGCCTCTGATCATGAAGGGAGGAACGCAATAAGTGAAGCCCCGGTCGATCATGAAGTCCCGAGCGTAGGAAAGCACGGCGGAGTGCAGTCGAGCCACGTCACCACAAAGGTAGTAAAAGCCGCTTCCGCTGGTCTTCCTGGCGGTGTCCAGGTCGATCCCCCGCAGCTTTTCCATGATGTCCACATGATAGGGCACCTCGAAGTCGGGAACCCGTGGCTCACCGAACCGCTCGACCTCCACATTTTCACTGTCGTCCCTGCCGATGGGCACCGAAGGATCGATGATATTGGGAATAAACATCATCTTCTCGCGGACCTGGGCAGCCAGCTTCTCCTCCAGGCCCTCCAGGTCCTCCAGGTCCTGGGCCATATTCGCCACTAGTCCCTTGTCTCGTTCCGCATCCTCTTTTCGTCCCTGGGCCATAGCGAAGCCGATTTCCTTGCTCAGGGAGTTGCGTCGGTTTCTCAAGGTATCGGCCTTGGTTCGGGCCTCCCGGCTCTGCCGGTCCAGATCGACGATCTCATCCACCAACGATAATTTGTGCTCCTGAAATTTTTTGCGAAGGTTTTCCTTGACCCGTTCTGGAGTCGTTCGCAAGATCTTGATGTCCAGCATAGCTGATTCCTCCTCATAAAATTATCCTAAGCAGTATACATAAAAAACTTCCGTCCTCATACACTCTTGTATGGGACGGAAGTACTCCGCGTTGCCACCCAAATTGCCAACCCCAAAAAGGGCTGACCTCTCGAACGCGCTATAAAGGGCGCGACCCCTCGGCTTTCGCCAACAGCTCAAAAAGTGGAAAGGCCTTTTCTCCCTCCGGTTCGCACCCACCACCGGCTCTCTGTGGGGAGGTTTGAAGGCCGCAGCTTTCGTCATCGCTTCCTCGATGTTTATCAAAAATGCTTATTCAAATGAGATAACCATCATTTTCATGATCTATTGACGTTTATTATATCATTTGCTGTCCACAGTTTTCCCACGAAAGCTCTCCCGCGCTTCCGCGAGGCAAATCCCTAGCTCCACGAAGAAAATAGGAGAAGAAGAGCCCAAATACAGATTGACGTGAGCCTCAAGGCACTGAATTTCATAGGTCCTGAGTATCATTTTGCGTTATTATCGATAAAATCTTTTCTGATGACTGAAAAAAGACTTGCATAATTTGTCAAGGCTGTTAGAATGCAGGAAAAATCTTTACATGGAGGTGTAAGTTGTGACGAAGGCCGAACTTATTGACGGAATCGCTGAAAAACTCAACATGAAGAAGAAAGAAGTTGCTCCTGTCGTCGAAGAGGTCTTCAGTTCTATCGAAGGAGCCCTGGCAAAGGGAGAAAAGTGCACGTTTGTTGGTTTTGGCGTCTTTGAAGTCAAAGATCGCGCCGCCCGTGAGGGCCGCAACCCCCAAGACCCCACGAAGATTGTCAAGATCCCGGCAAAGAAAGTCCCCGTGTTCCGCCCCGGCAAAGACCTGAAAGAGAAAGTTCTCGCAGTGAAAAGCGGTAGAAAAAAGAAATAAGTCCTGCAAGGTTTTTTGCCCCAAGGGCGGCACTTTAATGTGCCGCCTTTTGTTGTAAAAGGCCGACGCGGAGGGTGTTTGCGCGGCGTAAATCAAACGCGTCGGGAATCGGAATGAACGATCAATGAAGCGCAAGCAAGTAAGTTCAACATAAATTGATCATTCCATTCAGCCAATAAGCGTTTACTTCTTAATACTAAGGAGCTGTAAAATAATAAGTTAACCTATTTGTTAAAATATGCTATATAATAAAAGGATGGTATATAACATGTGGTGTATAGCACATGGAAGAAAGAATAAAATGGATGTTATCGATACTGAACGAGAAGTAAAAGCGATTATTTTTGGCAAGTGAAGCATTGTCATTTGGACACGGCGGAATAGCCAAAGTTTGCAAAATCAACGAATGCTCCAAAAACGCTAAAATAGCCACGATACTGTTTTTCGAACATAATTTCGAACATAATATCGTTGAAACCGCTGTAAAACTCATTTGTAAAACTCATTTGTAAAACTCACTGGAAGTACGACCATAAAAACAGGCCTTATAGCTATTCCACTTAACATTAGCAATCCTAAAAATTTTATTTATGAGAAAAAAAGATCATATTTTTTTGATGAATAAAAATTCTTTGAGATATATAAAATCATGATTTTCATTAGAATAATATTTATAAATATACATTTTACAAAATTACACAACTATAAATCACTAATATACCCAACACATGAAAACCAGTTAGCTATATCTAATTTCGTAAAGCTGTCGAGCGCTATCTTCATACTTTTGACTATATCCTCATAATCATGATAATATCTCATTTATATAAACTTTGAAAAAATCTCCATTGAATGTTTCTTTTGGCATAAACGGCACCTGTCTACCATCAAGACGAATAGACGAAATAATAGATGTACGCTCAAAACGCACATCCGGCGTCTATTTATTAACTCTGTCTGATAAGCAACTTTGAAAGCTGTGATTTCTTTATTGGAAGCGATAACTGTTCAATCAATTCGGTCAAGGTTGTATTAGGGTTTTCTTGAATCGCCGAATCTATTTCTTTATGGGAGGACATTATCACAGACGAGTGACAGGGGGGAGAAACTTGGATAGTGGGCCGAATGGGTTGATGAATAGATTTCGGTCGTTGATATCAGCGCTTTCAGAAAAGCGCATTAACACGTTGGACTCACTACCAAAACTTAAGTTGACAAGAAGATGACTTCCAATATAATATATGGTTGAAATTAATGGTTGAAATTGTGTGGAGAAGTGGCCGAGTGGTCGAAGGCGGTTGATTCGAAATCAACTGAGTGGGTAACTGCTCCGTGAGTTCAAATCTCACCTTCTCCGCCAAAACAATAAGTAATAGCCAACAATAGAGTGTAAAACCCCGCTGATGAGCGGGGTTTTATCATTTTCAACCGCTGTTAGAGATCAATAGCAAGTAGTATAATTTAGACGTGATTTGTACCCAATCTTGTCCCCAAAATGTTTTTGGGGTACAAAATGATAGGAGGAGAAAATTCGTGTCATTGACTGAACTCGCGTTAAAAAACCTCAAACCTAAAGAAAAACGTTACCTTGTCCGCGATGATCAAGGTCTTTATATCGAGGTCAACTCCCCCGCCAATCCGATCAAAGTGGTTCCAGCGGTGCCGACTCCTGTTCGCGAGCTTCGACCAGATCCAGATCAAACCGTCGTCTTGGTTGAAGTTTTCATGCCCCCCTTCCGAGAACGCATGAACAACAAAGCCGTTACCAAAACGGTCACGGTTCCACGTTGGCTCGAAATGGAGGCAAAGACCGCCAATTTAAACTATTCCAAAATCTTGCAAGAAGGAATTATGGAGCGTTTAGGAATTTTTAGGGAGATTGACCACCGGCCCGGCAAGAAAAAACAGAAAATCACCTTATAGCAAAAGGAACATCGGGATGCTGATCTCTATGTTTTTCGTCGTCTTTGCCATCGCAGGGCTAACCCTACTGCTCCACTCCTTGATCCATCCAGTCGCGTCGCTCATTAAGGGCGCTCTCATATTGTTGTTTGTTTTGTTTTTGCTATCGCTTTTTATTCCCGATGATTCAACTACGCATCCGGTTCCTTCTGAGCAAGATGGCAAGGTATTTATAGACCTCAATTGACTGATCCGGCGGAGTCTGCTGTAATCTCACCCCCGCCGGATTTTTTTCGCTTCGTCGATTTCTTTGTTTTCTGCTTTTTTTTGTTCTTTAAGACGAGCGACGTACCAGCGTCTTACAGCGGTTGGCATGTCGAGAATATCGTCGCGGCTCCAATGCAGGCCACTGTAGGCTAGAGCGAAGACCTCCTCTTCTATCCTCCAGCGTTCTCCTGAACACGCCGGAGGATCCGACAACTTGGTGCGTGATAGCTCCGAGTAGATTTCCGTTGTCGATAAGCGGTTTTGTGGAGAATTGCGAACGTATCCAAATAGTAAATGGACTCAGCGGAGCAAATGTTTTCCCGCCGGGTGCGCCGCTCTGCATCCCCTTCTTGACCATGCTGGCTCCGACCATGCCGATCTGGTTTCGTGCAGTGTCGATTGCCTTTTTAACTGGATTATTGCCAAGGAGTCGAATCGCTTTATCCCAATCGCCGAAGAGCCCCGAACCGTCGCTCATGCCGTCACCCTCTTTCTCGAAAAAATCACCTTGCAGAGGTGCGCCGTGCCGCCGTAATGGCCACAGGGCTGGACCTCCAAAATGACGAGGCGGGAATCCGACGGAGACAAGACCATCTCGTCTCCTTCCTCGTCTCCTTCCTTCCCGCTGCTCGAATCCCAGCTCTCCGCCTTGAAAATAACGTGTGCCACGTCCATCGAAGAAGAATGTCTTTTCTCTCGGCTCAAACCAAAGGCCAGTCCATAGGTCAATTTTTGCGCAAGCGGTTTTGATTCGTTTCATGAGCGTCGCGTCGTCTACGATCTCCTCCGTGACTTCCTCAAAGCGCAGATCTTCGGGAGTACAGTACATGTCCTATCCTTCCTTTTTGAACTTTCCCGTCGCAAGTAGCCTTTCGGCCGTCTGAAGGTCCGTCTTGAAAGGCTGACCCTTTCGGACTCCTATGATGCCACACCCCGTGAAAGAACCCGCGCTGACTAGGACTAATGAGGCCGTTTCCGGCCGCTCTTAATATAGGAGTCAGCAACGTTCGTTGAGCAGTAGATGCGCAGATTCGCCTTGTCCCTTTTGAACTTGTTCGGCATGGATGAGAGCATCGCTGGGAAAACGTCCTCTTTGTAGTTCGTTGTTCCTGTTATGTCTACCACATGAGCTTCCGTACTGGTCTTAGCCTGTTTTATGAATCCGTCACCGATGCTTAGAAATAAAGCGTCTGCTCCGGTCGCCGTCGTATCTCCGTTCAAGGCGAGGTCCGCTAGATCGTTGCTCACGGCATCGATCCAAGAGCGCCGGTAAAGGTCACTGCCACATTTGAGCATGTGGCGCGTGAGTGGTACGCGAAGCATGTAGCCGGAAAGAAAACGGAAACTCACGCGCACGATGTTTTAGTTCGCTTGGAGCGTTATCTATTCCCATATTTGGGAGAGAAGCCTATCCGTGAAATAACTGCTCCGGAACTTCTAGCCGCCTTGCGCCTGCTTGAGGCCAAGGGGACCATCGCAACGGCACATTACACAAAGCAAGTTGCCGGACAGGTTTTTAGGTACGGAATCGCCATATGCGAGTGTGAGCGTGATCTTTCCGCCGACCTTAAAGGAGCCCTAACGCCTATGGATTTAGAGAGGCATCGCGCGAGTCTCACGCGGCCTGATGATATTCGCGGGTTATTGCGGGCTATGCAGTCGTTCCAGGGCTCTTTTATCGTGAAGTATGCTCTGTGGTTTTCCGCCTATTCTCTTTTGCGCCCCGGTGAGGTTCGACATCTCGAATGGAAGAATGGAAGGAGGTGAATTTCGAGACGCGGGAGATTCGTATTCCAGAGGAAAAGATGAAAAAACGCAGGCCTCATATTGTCCCCATGTCAAGTCAGATTATGGAGATCTTGCGCCAACTATAGCCGCTGACGGGGCATGGAAAGTATGTTTTCCCGTCAAACCGCTCTACGCCTGGGAGATTCCCGATGAGCGAAAATACGGTTGTAGCGGCGTTGCGGAGGCTTGGGTATGATAAGAGC